>DATHFS010000252.1:0-4124 GCA_035317975.1 Cyclobacteriaceae bacterium
GATCTGCGGGAAACAACTTTCGAGATCTGCGGGAGATATTTGCTAACTTCGGTTACAAATCACACCCCCATGGAAAAGAACTTTACCCGCCGGGATTGGTTTAAGTCCACCCTGGCCCTTACTGCTGGTTTAGGCATGACGTCGTCCCTGGCAGCGAAACTGATCTCCACACCCGTTAGTGAGGCCGAACGGTTTCACTGGGGCTTGAAAAAGCCTGGGCCTGGTTTCCCGGGACCATCCTCTTCAAAAGTCCGGTTGAATGCCAATGAAAATCCGTACGGCCCCTCTGAGAAAGCGCGGCAAGCGGTCATTCAGATCTTATCCGATGGCAATCGGTATCCGATTCAGGCGACTGCTGAATTGAAAGAAATCCTGGCTAAAAAGGAAGGCGTATCGCCCTCTTATATTCACATTGGTGCAGGCTCCGGTGATTTGTTGTGCCAATCCGGCGTGGCATTCGGGATAGAAGGAGGCAGGATAAATTCCGCCTTCCCGACTTTTCCTGCGCTGATGAATTATGCTGAAGTATTCAAAGCGTCGTGGGAGAAAGTCAATCTCAATGAAGCGTTGGAAATTGACTATGATGCGCTGGCCTCGTCTATAAAAGCCGATACCCGTTTGGTCTTTATTTGCAACCCCAACAACCCCAGCGGCACGTTGGTCGATCCTGAAAAAGTAGAATCGTTCTGTGAAGAGGTTTCAAAAAAAGTGACGGTTTACGCCGATGAGGCTTATTTGGAATTCCTTGAGCCTTCCCGGCAAATCTCTCTGGTTGACTTAGTAAAGAAAGACAGGAATGTGGTGGTCTCCCGTACGTTTTCCAAGATTTACGGATTGGCCGGACTGCGTATCGGATATATAATAGCGCGTCCTGACCTGATCAAGCGGATCGCAAAATATGCCGGTGATATTCCGTTGAGTCAACCTGCCATTGCCGCGGCCCGTGCCAGCCTGGGAGATGACTCGTTTGTGAAATTAGTGCGATTGAAAAACACGGAGGCCCGTGCCGTGCTTACAGGCTATTTGGACCAGCATAAAATTGCTTACGGGAAGACCGTTACGAATTTTGCATTTTGGCCAGCACCCAAAGAAGGAAAATTGATTCTAAGCAAGATGGAAGAGAAAGGGTACCTTATGCGCATCTGGGATTATCGGCAACGCGAATGGTGCCGGGTGAGCATTGGGACACTCGAAGAGATGAGGGGGTTTGTAAAGGCGTTTGGTGAGGTGACTGCTTAAATTTTAACGGTCGCCAATTTCATGACGGGTGGTTTTTGCCCCAATTCCTTGAGGAGTCTACCGTGGGCGCGAAGCGCTTGCATAAATGTGTCTTTGGATTTATAGGGTAATCCAAATTCTTCAGCCGTCTTTTTTACAATGCTGGCAATCTTGCGGTAGTGCACGTGGCAAATGGTGGGAAACAAGTGGTGCTCCACCTGGTAGTTCAATCCGCCAACATACCATGAAAACAGTTTTTCACGATGACCAAAATTGGTCGTGGTGTGCATTTGGTGGACTGCCCAGCTGTTTTCCATGTTTCCGGTTAAATCCGGCTTGGGGTATTCCGTTCCTTCTATAACGTGGGCCGGTTGAAAGATAATAGCCAGAATGAACCCCGCAATGTAGTGCATGACAAAGAAGCCAAGAAAAATCTGGGCGAAGGAAAATGACGTGAGATACAAGGGGACAACAAAAACGTAGCCTATATAAATTATCTTGGTAAGGATCAAAATAACCCATTCCCGGATAACAGAGGCTTTCTGTTTTTTCACCATTCCATCTTTTTGATACTTGATTAAACGGACAAAATCCTTAAAAATGATCCACACGAACGTCAGCAGTCCGTAGAGAAACCAGGCATAAAAATGCTGGTATTTGTGAATTGGTTTCCAGTCGGATTGCGGGCACATCCGGAGCACACCCCGCGGGCTGATGTCCTCATCCGCATCATGAATATTGGTGTAGGTATGGTGAAGTACGTTGTGCTGTACTTTCCAATTGAACGAATGGCCACCCACTAAATTCAAAGAATATCCAAGAAGCTGATTTTTCCACGTTTTTGTAGAATAGGCACCATGGTTGGCATCGTGCATGATCGAAAGACCGATACCGGCCGTTCCAAATCCCATTACGGCGCAAAGTCCCAGAAAAATCGCGTAGCTGCTATACAGGCCACTGATCATGAAAAAATACGGGATCAGATAAATGCTGAACATGAAGACGGTTTTTACAATCATTTCACTATTGCTAAACCGGCTGATCTTATGGGCCTTAAAATATTCGTTTACGCGCTTTGTAACAGTAGGGAAGAATTCCGGAAGGGTGGAAGAAAACTTAAGCTGCGATGTATTCATTTTATATGAAATTGTACCTGATGCGGGAATGTTAAAGATACGGAAGTATGAGCCAGCAACAAGCGTTAGCCCGCGAATTATTCTAAAAACGACGGTTTTGCTCGTTTATACGTCGAACCGATCTCAAGGTAACTCAGCCAAAACGGTCTTTCCACCCGTAGTGGCTTGTCCGGTTTTTATAAGGATTGTTGCATTCAACGGAAGAAATACATCCACTCTTGAGCCAAATTTGATAAACCCAAACTCCTGCCCTTGTTCCAGGGTTTGGCCTTCTTTCACATAGCATTTAATTCTTCTTGCCACGGCGCCGGCGATCTGGCGGAACAAAACCTCTGTTCCATTTTTCATTTTTGCAACTACCGTGGTGCGCTCATTTTCTGTACTGGATTTTGGATGCCAGGCGACCAGGTATTTTCCGGGATGGTATTGGTAGTAGCGGATCGATCCCCCTACCGGCATACGGTTGACATGCACGTTCACCGGTGACATAAATATGGAAATCTGTATTCTCCGTGATTTTAAATATTCCGTTTCCTCCGTTTCTTCAATGACCACGACCTTTCCATCGGCGGGAGCAATTACCAGTTTTTCATTCTTAACAACGTCAAAAACAGGCTCCCTGAAAAATTGTAAGATGAGCACAAAGATGATGATGCTGGCAGCAAGAATGATCGATTGAACGGTTGAGGCAAGAACAAAAAAATAAATCAGAGCCCCGTTAAGAGCAACCAAACTGATCAATAGAACGAAAAGTATCGTGCGTCCTTCTTTGTGAATTCTCATAATTGGTCACAGGTTGCCGGTTGGTCTGATTTGATCACTATTCACGATTTCGTCCACTTAACTAAATAAGAACTTGAGTTAATAATTATTATAGGAGTCCCCACATTGTCAACTTTCAACTTCCAATTGCCTACTGCTCCTTGCCTACTGCCTACTGTTAGTACCTACTACCCACCAGTGCCCCCATTATCAACTGGATTTTTGATTGTTTATTTGTGATTGCTGATTTTACGGCGCTTGAAATCAAAAATCAAATATCAACAATAAAAAATAAACAATTCCAGTGACGGATTTTTGATTGTTTATTGGTGATTTGTGATTGCTGATTTTACGGTGCTTGGAATCAAACCAGTCCCCATTTGTCAACTGCCCCTTGCCTACTGCCTACTGTTATCTCAGAATCCCCCACGGTACTTGTACGTCTTCGCCACTTTGTCGATCGCTACCATGTAGGCGGCGATCCGAAGGGATACTTTATACTCTGTGGCTGTCTTAAACACATTGTCAAAAGCGTCCTTCATGATCCGGTCACTGCGGCGATTGACGCGATCGGTCGTCCATTTATACCCCAGGCGGTTTTGTACCCATTCGAAATACGACACGGTGACGCCCCCGGCGTTTGCCAAAATATCAGGGACCACGTTCACCCCTTTTTCATAAATAATACTATCGGCCTTGGAAGAAGTCGGGCCATTGGCGCCTTCGACAATCAACTTCGCCTGAATTTTTGCTGCATTGCTTACCGTGATAACGTCTTCGGTTGCTGCGGGAACCAACACATCGACGGGGAGATGAAGAATTTCACCCCCTGCGATTTTTTCCGCGTCCGGGAACCCCTCCAGCGAACCCTTGTTGTTGTCACGATAGGCAACCGCCTTTTCAATGTCAATTCCGTTGGCATTGTAATAGGCACTGTGAAGATCACTGATAGCCTGCACCTTAAGACCGCGTTCCGACAGGAGCCGGGCCGCCCACGACCCAACATTC
>DATHFS010000253.1:0-7927 GCA_035317975.1 Cyclobacteriaceae bacterium
TGCCGGAGATTATCTCAAAGAGTATTGCTACGAGGATCAGAATTTGCAGAATTGATCAGAATTTACAGAATTAGAGAATTTGCAGAATTTAGTAGGTTATTCTAATACCCTCACCGCATTATGGATTCTGATCATTCTGTAAGTTCTGCAAATTCTGATTAGTTTTGAGGATGTCCGACCAGATTCTTGTTCTTGACTTCGGCTCTCAGTACACCCAGCTTATTGCGCGCCGGGTCAGGGAACTCAATGTGTATTGCGAAATCCATCCTTTTAATAAAGTACCGGAGATAACGCCGAGGATAAAGGGCATTATCCTGTCCGGAAGTCCTTGTTCGGTGCGGGATGCCGGCGCCCCGGAAGTGGACCTGACCCGGTTTAAGAATACGCCCGTGCTTGGCGTTTGTTACGGAGCCCAATTGATTGCCCAAAAGATGGGAGGAAGCGTCATGCCCTCCCAAAACCGCGAGTACGGACGGGCTCAACTTACGAGCGTCAATCACCACAATGAATTGCTTAAAGAGATTTCGATTGATTCGCAGGTTTGGATGTCTCATGCCGATACCATTACTTCCCTATCGGATGATTTTGAGGTTATCGCCAGCACGGCTTCGGTAAAAATTGCTGCCTTCCAAAAAAAAGGAGAGCGATTGTACGGCATTCAATTTCATCCCGAAGTAACGCATACCCTGGAAGGAAAAAATCTTCTCCGCAATTTCGTCGTGCACATATGCGGGTGCTTGCAGGATTGGACGCCGGGCCAGTTTGTAGAATCAACGGTGGAAGGGTTAAGAAAAAAATTAGGTAATGATAACGTGGTAATGGCGCTGTCGGGAGGGGTGGATTCAACCGTAGCCGCGACGTTGATCCACCAGGCCATCGGAAAAAATCTGTATTGCATTTTTGTTGATAATGGGCTGCTTCGCAAAAATGAATTCGGGCAGGTATTGGCATCCTACCAGGGTATGGGATTAAATATTAAAGGAGTAGACGCCAAAGAAAAATTTTATTGGTCCTTAAAGGACTTGACTGATCCCGAAGCCAAACGAAAAGCCATCGGAAAAACATTTATCGATATTTTTGACGAAGAAGCCCATAAGATAACTGACGTAAAATGGTTGGGACAGGGTACCATTTATCCGGATGTCATCGAGTCCGTTTCTGTGAAGGGTCCATCGGTAACCATCAAGTCGCACCACAATGTGGGTGGTTTGCCGGCAACCATGAAGTTGAAGGTGGTGGAGCCGTTGAACACTTTATTCAAAGACGAAGTCCGGCTTGTTGGCAAAACGTTGAACCTTGACCCGGCGATCCTGGGGCGACATCCTTTCCCAGGACCGGGACTGGGCATTCGTATCCTGGGTGACATTACGGAAGACAAGGTACGGATATTGCAGGAGGTTGATCATATATTCATACAAGGGTTGAGAAAGCATTCCCTTTACGACCAGGTTTGGCAAGCCGGTGCGATGCTGTTGCCGGTGCAAGCCGTTGGTGTCATGGGTGACGAGCGCACCTATGAACGTGTTGTTGCCCTGCGCGCCGTGGTCAGTGTCGATGGCATGACGGCCGATTGGGCCCATTTGCCCTATCCGTTTTTGAGTGAGGTTTCTTCCGAAATCATCAATAAGATAAAAGGGGTGAACCGGGTGGTCTACGATATCAGTTCAAAACCCCCGGCCACGATAGAATGGGAATAGGTTGGAATTTAAAATTCAAGATTGGAAGATTGAAAAATTAAAAGATTGAAAGGGACTGGCATTAACAATACTCCAATGGAAGGCCGCTCAGGTTTGCGGAACGGGGTTTGTATTGGTTTCATTTTTATTCTCCTGGTTCTGTCCACTTCTTCTTTTGCGCAGAACTTCAGGCGTCAATACAAGGAAGCCAGGGAATATTTCGAGAAGGGAGATTACACCCATTCCATGGATGGCTTCAAGCCGTTGATTGCCTACGATCAGGAAAACCCCTATTCTCAGTACGCATCCTATTATTATGGACTCAGTGCGGCCAACCTGGGTTTTGCTACGGTTGCGAAAGATATCCTTTTGCAAACCCGAAAGCTCTATCCCCGCTGGGACCAGATCGACGAAGTCAACTATCTCCTTGCCAAGATTTATTTTGATCAGCATGAATACTTCCGGGCCATGCTGATCCTGACGGAAATAAAGGATTTGTCATTGGCGGTGGACGTGACGACCATGAAACGCCATTACCTCTCTCAGCTAACCGATGCAGAGACGCTTCGAATGATGATGGAAGAATACCCTGCAGAAGTGGAGGCGGCGCGGGCGCTGGTCAAAGCAATTTCCTTACAGCCGATGCCCGAACAAGACGGGAAACTGTTTGATTCTCTTATTGCCAAATTCAATTTTGACAGGAAGGACTTTGTTACGGATAACACATTGATCTCACGAAAGAAGGACCGGTATGCTGTTTCCTTATTGCTTCCCTTTCTCGCCAACACGCTGGAACCCTCTCCGGTTAAAAAACGAAATCAATATGTCCTTGATTTATATGTTGGAATGAAAATGGCGGTGGACACGCTCGCGATGCAAGGCATTTACATTGACCTGTATTCATACGATACCGAGCGCAGTGCCGAAACCACCAAACGGCTTTTAGAAATGGACGAACTGAAATCAACTGATTTGCTGGTTGGCCCCCTGTTTCAGGACCAGGCTAAATTGGTCCTCGAGTTTTCCGAAAAGAATAAGATCAGTATGGTAAACCCGGTTTCCAACAATTCGGAATTTATCGGCCAGAATCCTTTTGGGTTATTGTATCAACCTGCTCATGAGACACTCGGAGTGCGATCGGCCGAGATGGTGGCGGCAAAAGTGAAAAATAAAAACTGCATCGTGTACTTTAGCGAAAACCCAAAGGATTCGGTAAAGGCTTTTAGTTTCATGAAGAGGGCCGTCGAATTGGGGATCAAAATTGCCCGGGCGGAAGAGATCAGAAAAGAAGACTCGGGAGAGATTTTTTCTTTCCTGGCGACCGGTACCGAATTTGACGAGTTCCATAACCCTACCGAATTTACCCTGAAACGCGACAGCATCGGGAGCATCTATGTCGCCACGGATGATCCGGTCATTTACACCAAAGTGATCAGCGGAGTGGAGACCCGGGGGGATTCTATCCTGATCGTTGGAAATGAAAGCTGGATAGCAGGAGACAACACATCCGTGGACTACGGAGTTTTTGACCGCCTGCATATCCTTTTGGAAGCTCCGAATTTTACTCCATCGCATGACCCGGTTTACCTGGATTTCAAAAAGAGATACATCCGCCAGCATGGGGCAATCCCTTCCGACTATGCTCTTTTGGGTTACAATTTCATGCGTTTCGTCGGACATGCCCTGCATCGGTATGGCACCTATTTTCAAATCGGCCTTGCCCGCGAACCTGAACCCGCCGATCGCCTGACTATGGGCTACGACTTCAAAAATTCACGGGACAATCAGCAGGTTCCGTATGTCTCATTTCACTATGGCGAATTGGTTCCGGTAAGCAACAAATAGAAAGTCAGAATTGGACGAATTATTTCCCGCAGATTTTCGCAGAGCCCGCGCCCGTATGGATAGGAACCCTTGGGAAAATACTTCGGCTAAGTAAACTTTATTTTTTCCTCCTAAAAGCTGCCCGATCGGCGGAGTCAGACAGCCGCAATTCTGCGTAAATCTGCGAGATCTGCGGGAGACAATACCGCATAATCGCCGGGAAACGAGGATCGTACGGAATCCCAAATAGGTTCTTTTTCTTCGAAATACTTACAATGTAAGTCCATACCCTGTTCTTTTTTCTAATTTTCGGGCTTAACTCACTGACCTGGAAATTTTGCGATGAAAAACCCTTTGCTTAAACAAGCTTTTGTATTGGCCGTGATTGGATTGACCATCACAGGCCTGGTCCTTTTTACCCATGTTGCGCACCAGCGCTATGAAACCAGGGTTCAGCAAATCGATGCGTTGCGGGATGCCGTATCTATTCCGATTTCAAACGCAAGATCGAACTATAAAAACATGCCGCCCGATGCCGACCCCGCAATAATCAACAAAGAGGTACTGGCGCCACTGGATGGAGCAAGGACCGTTTTGCAAGATCTGTATGACGGAAAAGAGATCGAATTAACCAAGCTGGTGGAGGGTTCGGAGGCGGTGAAGGTGTTGATCAAGCTGGCACTGGTGGAAGTTGAGAAAACCATAGAGGCAGTGAAAGCGAAAATCCCCGGTGCCGATTTTAACAAGTCGTTGAATGAAGCTGGAAATGTAGAGAACCACTTTGCCCTTCAGGCGAAGTCCAGGCACCGGGCGCTGGAGGGAGTATCCTGGACGACGATGGTTGTTTTGGTTCTGGCGTTTACCGGAATTACGATTTGGAACTACCGCAGCGACAAGCGCCGTCTGAAGGTATCCCTGCAGGAGCATGAACAACTCGTGAGGGAAACGAAGCGGGTGGACACGCTCTCCAATTTCATTGAAGCGATGGCGACCGGGAATTATTCAGTCGAGCTGGAGTCGGAAAAAAAGGATGAACTGAGTGCTACCCTGGTTACCATGCGTGATAAACTCAAGATGAATGTAGAAGAAGACCAACGAAGAAACTGGGCGACCAGTGGCGTGGCACAAATAGGAGAGATCCTTCGCGCGACGACCCGAACGTCTTCGGATTTGTACGACGGCATTATCCGGTTTGTCGTGAAATATACGCGCAGTAACCAGGGAGGGTTGTTCATTGTGAATGACGACGACGCACAAAACAACTATCTGGAACTGGTGGCATGTTATGCTTTTGAACGGAAAAAGTTTTTGACAAAACGGGTGGACCCGGGTCAGGGCTTGGTCGGCCAATGTTTTCTGGAAAGGGAACGAATCCACCTTCGGGACGTGCCGCAGGATTATGTCCGGATCACTTCCGGACTGGGGGGGGAGAATCCGAATAGTTGCCTGCTGGTGCCGTTGCGGGTGAACGATGCTATTTATGGCGTGCTGGAACTGGCATCCTTTAACCTGTATGCGGATTTTGAAATTGAATTGGTAGAGAAGTTGGCAGAAACCATCGCGTCTACGATTTCTTCGGTGAAGGTCAATGAAAGCACCAGGATGTTGCTCGAGCGTACGCAGCAGCAGGCCGAAGAAATGAAATCACAAGAGGAAGAAATGAGGCAAAATATGGAAGAACTCTCCGCTACGCAGGAGGAAATGCAACGCAAGGAAGGGGAGTATATTCAACGTATTCAGGAACTGGAAGAGCAATTGGGAGCCATGGCAAAGTAAATTTTGTTACTTTTGATGTAAGGCAACAATCGAATATGAAGGCAAAAATATTTATTATCGGTTTCCTGGCAATAACCTTGTCAGTGGCTGTTCTTGCCCAGGGGACAAAGGAGGTACCAGCGGTAACGTATGAGTCGCTGTACGACGAGCCTTATTCGGTCAATAAACTTTTCATTGGGTTCCAGCCCCTGTATGGCGAGGTGTTCGCTACCAACGTTAATGCCGGATTTGGCGTCGAGGCCAGCTATTATCTTAAGGATAAAATGGATTTTAAGGCGCATTTTAGAAAAACCTATAGCAGCAGTTTTTTTGATCTCAACCGGGACCTGGCACTCCATAATAGCAGCCCGGGGGTACGGGTTCAACCGCAAGTCTTTACCTATTATGAGCTGGGGGGAACGTATCATTTCAAGGATTTTGAACAAGAGGGAACCACCACCATGGTCTTATATAAGAATACGTATAAAGGAGGCCGTTGGGCTTCGCGTGTTCCTCTTCACGCCGAAGTTCCATCCAAGGTGAGAAAAATTTATGGAGCCCGCCTCGGGGCTATTCTATGGAATAGCACGGCCGATTTGAACCGGGCGTTAAAGAAACAAGGCCTTACTAATTCGGATTTGACCAGTTCTTCCGGTAAAACGATTCCTCTTGTAAACCCAAATGACCCGACACAGGATTTTAATGTTTACGGAAATATGAGTTCGGCCAGTGTTTATGCCGGGGCTTCGATTTCATGGTTCAGAAATGTGGCGGTAAGTTTTGACAAATATGAAGAAGGAGTTGATGATGGCATGCTTACCTTATTTTTTGACCTGCAGTATGCCGCTTCTCTGAAAATGGATCCCGTCTATTATCATGATCCTGCCGTGGCACAACCCTATGAGAGTTATTCGACAAAAGCGGTGAAGATGGCTCCCTTTGGCTTCCGCGCCGGTATTGACGGAAAATTCAACCGGCAATTAAGTTGGGCGTACGGTGGGGAAGTCGGCCTCCGTCCCAGTATAAAGGGCCAGACCTTCTACGCTATGTTCAAAATTACCTTCCCGCTTTTCGGGACAAACCTGGATTCCAAGGTAGAGTCGTTCGGCAAGTAATAGTGTTTCCCGCGGATCACGCAGATTTGCGCAGAGTTTTCCTGGTGATTCTGCAGGAGATACTGCCGCGATTCTGCGTAATCAGCGGGAAATACTGCCGCGATTCTGCGGGAGATATTGCCGCGTATTCCTTAATCCATTAAATCTGTGATCGACATCTTACTAGTTAACATCAAGGGTCTGGTTCAGGTCCGTGACTCAACACCTGGATGGGTGAGTGGGAAATCCATGGCTGATCTTCCGGTTCTTCCGGATTCGTATTTAATCATCCACGACGGGTGCATCGCCGACTACGGTTCCATGACCCGGTTGCCTTCCCTTTCGGCCTCCGAAGTAATCGATGCTTCCGGTAGGTTTGTGTTTCCGAGCTTTGTGGACTCGCACACTCATTTGGTTTTTGCCGTTAGCCGTGAGGAAGAGTTGGTGATGAAAATCAAGGGAGCTACCTATGAAGAAATTGCGGCAGGCGGAGGAGGTATCCTGAATTCAGCAAAAAAACTTCAGGCGCTCCCGGAAGATGAACTCTTTGAGCGATCGCTGAAGCGGGCTCAGGAGATCATCCGATCGGGAACCGGCGCAGTAGAGATCAAGAGCGGTTATGGGTTGACGGTGAACGATGAACTTAAAATGCTTCGTGTAGCCAGGCGCATCGGACAAGAAACACCCTTGAAGGTGAAGACCACGTTCCTGGGGGCGCATGCTGTACCGTCAGCGATGTCCAGGAAAGACTACCTGGCGCTGGTAATAAATGAAATGATCCCGGCTGTGGCTGCCGAAAAGCTGGCCGACTATATTGATGTGTTCTGTGAACAGGGATTTTTTTCTCCTGATGAGACAGAATGGGTTGTTGAGACCGGAAAAAAATTTGGCATGAAACCCCGGATCCACGCCAATCAATTGCACCGCTCGGGAGGAGTTCAGGTTGGAGTCAAGACCGGCGCCATCAGCGTTGACCACCTTGAGACGATCGGGCAGGAAGAGATTGAAATCTTAAAGGGAACATCGACGATGCCCACGGCGTTGCCAGGGGCGGCATTCTTTCTCAATTTGCCATTCCCACCGGCGCGACAAATGCTGGAGGCGGGATTGCCGTTGGCGATCGCTTCCGACTTCAATCCGGGCAGCGCTCCGAGTGGAAACATGCCATTCGTGATTTCGCTGGCGTGCATTAAAATGAGGATGACACCGGAAGAAGCGATCAACGCCGCCACGATCAATACGGCCTATGCATTGGAACTTCTCTCGTCCCACGGCAGTATAACAAAAGGAAAAGTGGCGAATGTATTCCTCACCAAGCCGATGTCTTCGTTGGCGCTCCTGCCCTATAGTTTTGGCAGTAATTTGATCGATAAAATAATTCTGAAGGGAAAACTCGTCCCCTGATGTAGGTTTCTGAATAGGGAGTAGATACAATTCACAGTCATGAAGTCCGCCAGTCGGCGAATAGCGCGACCCCTGGATCCTATATGTCGTCCCTAACGGGACTTGAATTACGCTAATTTGAATTTCTACCGATATGTCATCCCTTACGGGACTTGAATTGCGTGTATTATGTTT
>DATHFS010000254.1:0-4713 GCA_035317975.1 Cyclobacteriaceae bacterium
GGTGTGGACATCCTGCTCCCCTCTCCACCCTTTCTCAGGTAAGCCATCCAATAAAGCACTTCTGCATTTACCGGAGCACAATTCAGCACCTCAGCACTTTCGTTCACCAATCCCAAAGAAAAGTACCAATCGGCCAACTGGAGATAGTTCTCCTGTGGCATTTCATTCCGGATGAGGGAGGTAAACTGATTTTTGGTGGTTGCTGAACTATTCCAGCGATATTCCTCAAAGCGGATGAAATGATTCAGGGGATTTAGTGTTTTTAATTTCTCCAGCGTGGCCTGCGCCCTTTCCCTTTCATTAGAAAGCCGGTCAATCAAAGCCATGATCTGGTATGCCTCTACATTGTCCGAATTTACGCTCAGGCTTTTGTTGGCATAGTGCGATGCTCTTGCATAATTATTTTCTCTGAAGTAAATTTTACTCAACTCGAGGTAGGCAGCACCGCGGTATTCCCCCGATAAGGTAGCGATATCAAATCCATCTTTCGCGTCGGACGTATTTCCCAGTTGCGCATTGGCCAGCCCATAATAAAAATTTCCGGCAGGATCATACGTATCTATGCTCAACGCATGCCGCGCGTATTCAAGCGACGCCGGGTATTCCATTTTCCGGTACATCAACATCGACAAGTCGGCAAGGGCCGGAAGGTAATTCGGATCTTTTCCCAGCGCGGCGATTAACTTTTCTTCTGCCTGAGGGTAGTGGCGTTGACGGATATTTTCTTTGCCCAGGATGTATAATCCCTGGACTGAATTCCAGTCGACGTTCGCCGGTGAATCGACAGGACGGTGGAGCAACCCTTCCTGCGGATCGGTTGAATACCTCATTTTAGTATCGCCGATCGTCACCGTAAGGTTATCCGCATTTCCCTTGAACATCACCGAATCGGAAAAAGATTTTAATGTTTTTAACGTGACCGATTTTGAATAAACGGGTTGATCCCCATCAACGACTCTTATCTCATCTTTAAAATCCTGTAACGGTGAAAAATTAACCTTGAGATAGCCTTTTTCCACTCGCATATTCAGAGCGCCGAACGGATTAGCCTGGACAAACCCCTTTATGTCTTTCACGGGAAACCAGTATTCGGTCCAGGAATCAGAGGTGGCAGGAGCAAACCCGCGGTGTTTGAAGGGTGTGAATGTACTTTCCTCTGCGGATTGATTAAACAACCGCCCTGATTGTACTTCGACATATTGACCGTCCGTGTCGGATAGCAATTTCTCCCATATCATTCCCTGCCGGGAAAGGCCCCAGATCCAGATCTTCTTGCCCGCTTTTTCGTCGTGCGCTGCGTACCGGCCCATGCCAAAATCTTCGCGGTGCCAGTATGCACCGAAGAAATCGGTATACCGTCCAAACACATGATACGATTTGTAGCCACCGAAATTATTTTCGTCATAAAATGAAATGTCTTTTCCGTTCTCACGATTCATTTTCCAATCCGCATATTCTCCGCCGTGGCCGATGTAGCGATTGCCCGGGTAAATGAATTCAAGATTACCTGCCGCCTTAATACCGGCATTCATCCAGGTATAGTAGGGTTGCTCGAGGGGTGTCGAATTATACCAAAAGGACCGTGTCGTGAAATAGGCTTTGTCGCGGGGAAGATTGATTTCAAGCGTCCAATAAGTTTGTGTAAGGAGATCAAGCGTGCCGATCATGCAGCTTACACTTCCGTCCTCTTTTTTTTCCGTCAGGTAGTCTACCGGGGTAGCGCAATTCGGAGTGTGGCCCATGATGCCATAGTTGGCTTCAATGCCTCCGCTCGTCCACGGCCCGCGCATGGCCACATCGCGGAACTTGACGACCTGGTTGTAATAAATAAACGGCTTGCCGGTTGCTTTTTCCCAGGCGGCCCAGATTTTTCCGCCGATCTCAGGAAGGATCATCACCTTGATAAATTCATTTTCAAGCTCAACGACCTTCCACTCTTTATTTACCGGGTTGTCGGTATATCCGTCAAACCGATAATAGGGATAGATAGGCCCCAGCCGTGCGATCGGGTCGGGATCGCCGAAATCATACGTTTTGAAGATTTTTTTGTACTCCTTAATAATAGAGGGGGGATGGTTTTGCGATTGACTACGAAAAGCAATGGAAAGGGTGAAAACCAGAATAACGATTTTGTACATACGTTGTCGATTAAAGAAAAACTACCCAATAGCGGAAACCCTCATATTTGTAGAATAGCAGCCAAATTAATTAATTTCAAGTGAGGTTGGAAGCTATTTAATCCCGTAGAGTAGGATAGGGATAATCCAAAAAAATTGGAAGGATGCATTATTTAAATATATCACTGGCATCATTAGTGAAAATGATCATCGGTTACTCGCAACCAATGGAATGCCCGATCATGTTCATGTTTTCTTTGGCATGAAACCAGCGCAATCCCTTTCTGATTTATTGCAAGTTATCAAGGCAAACTCATCAAAATGGATCAATGAACGTGGATTTGTAAAAGGCCGGTTTGAGTGGCAACAGGGTTTTGGCGCTTTTTCATACTCTAAGTCACAAATCTCCGATGTTATAGCATACATACAAAATCAGGAGACCCATCATCAAAAGCGCACCTTCCTGGATGAATATAGGAATTTGTTGGAAGAATTCGACGTGGACTATGATTTGCGATATATTTTCAGAGAATTGGAATAATGCTCCAGCCAACCTCGAATAGAGTTCCGTAGGAACGACATATTGGTAGAAAATAAATCAACCGGATCAGCAAAGTTCCGTAGGAACGAAATATCGACTCAGCGCCCGATCTGGGATTTTGGTATTAGTTTAGTTAAAAGTGCAGGTGCCGATCTTAGTCTTCTATATTTCGTCCCTAGCGGGACTTGAATTTGTATGTATTGAATTTCTACCAATATGCCGTCCCTAGCGGGACTTGAATTCCTCATAATTTCAAGCCTACCACTATTTCGTCCCTCTGGGACTTTTGTCGTGCCACTTCCAACTAATTGGGTATAATCACTTAGTTGGAAATGGTATTAGTTTTTGGTTTTTCCAAATACTGTTTTATTTGTTCCCTATAAATACCCACCCGGTGCGTGCGCACTAAATCGGGTGTTGATTTTGATCTGTCCGCCACCTGTAAAAAAATTTGGTTCGAAGGTAACGCCGGCATATGACAATCTATACAATTGCTGCGGAGATTCAGTCCGGGCAGGGCTGGCTGGGTGCAAAAATTATGGTTGGCCGTAGTATGACACGTCGTGCATCGCTGGGAAAATAATTCCACCTTATTGGTTTCTTTAACATGAACATTATGGCAGGATGAACAATCCATTTTGCTCATTTTAAAACATTTGCTGGCCGTCAGTAAGCCATATTGGTTGCCGTGTACATCGAGATTTGCCGCGCTGTCCAATTTATAATCCGGCACAGAATAGTTATCCAATGTATCGCCAACGACAAAGGAAAAGGAGGGCCGGGTCATATCCCGTATTCCGGAATGGCAAAGCGCACAGTTGTCCAGTTTCTGCTGCCGGCTCAACCGGGCAGGATTGATAATAAATTTAGCTTTTTTTTCCAGGGGGTGACTGGATTGAAAGGTAACATGGTCTGCTGCGGGGCCATGACATCGTTCGCAATCCACACCATACAGTATTTGATGTTTGTCAAACGCTTTGACATTATTCAACCCTTCTACATTCTTAAAATAAGTACCATGACATTCCAGGCACCGGCCGGGAATGGTTCTGTTGAATAAAATCTGATCCGTAGGATAGCCAGGGCTATTGCACCATGCACTCAGCGGGGTGTAGTAGGAGACCGGGAGTTGGAAAAGTTCATTATCGTTCCAGTACAAATACGTTTGTCCTTTTCTTCCGGACCCGATCACGATATCCATAGGCTTCCGGATGGCTTCCCAGCCGTCAACATATCCTACCTGGAAGAGGGCAGGGGAGGTTTTCTCCATAACAATTTTCAACTGGCTATTCAAGTCAAAAACATTTTTTCCGGGATCAAAGCTCCCTTTGACCGTTTCCGCGGTCGCAGGACGGGATGTTAGATAGTGAGCTGTAAGCGGATGCGTTTCTGAAATGCTTTTATGACAGCGTGCACAGCTTTCAGAGCCTGCGAATTGTTGCCCGTTGGGATGAATAATTTCCGACAGATTGTTTTCGGGTTTAGATGAGTCACACGTAACGACATTTATCCCTACCACGATAAGGCAACATACGATGACTACCTGGTACCTTTTGATATGCTTCACGAACTTCATTCTAAGAATTTTCACCGCGGAGGCGCAGGGGCGCAAAGTAGGCGCAGAGGAAAATGTAATTTGGTTGCCGGGTCAGATACAAATTGGACGGTTATTTTTTTGATTCTCTGCGTACCTTTGCGTCTCCGCGCCTCTGCGGTAAATTTTTGCCGGATTTGATGCAGTAAAGTTATGTAAAATTGCATTTTCCTCCGCGCCTGCTTTGCGCCTCCGCGCCTCTGCGGTAAAAAATTCAATGTATCCCCGAACTCAAATACGAATCCAGGTTTTGCCGGGTAATCACTTCCAGCGGGAAAAGGTCGAGGTCAGGAGCTTTTTCTTTAAACATGAGGTGATTTACTAAATGACTGATACCGAGAAAAGCCTGTCGTTTTGGATTTTGATTGATCAGGAAATCAATGGTACCCGATCGCAGGTATTTGAGGTTTTCAGTGAGCATGTCATAGCCGATCAGGCGGATGTCCTTTTTACCCCGTTTC
>DATHFS010000255.1:0-7050 GCA_035317975.1 Cyclobacteriaceae bacterium
TTTCAAACACCCCTCTCATGGTAGCGCGAGTTTCTTCATCCGTGAAAGAATATCCGGTGATTTCACCACTCATGGCTGAATGATCATGCTGGAATAAATCCAACATGCGCGCGAAGTTGCTGGGGTTGCCCACATCCATCGCATTGCTTATCGTTTGTTGTGATGGACGTGGCGTAAAGACTTGCGTTTTAAAGTATTCAGGAACAATGGAGTTGATATTGGTAGAAGCAATCATTCTGGCGATCGGAAGGCCCATTCTTTTGGCTAATAATCCTGCCGTCAGGTTGCCATAGTTTCCACTGGGTACGGAAAATACGACAGGCTTGGCAGGGTGTTTGACCTGACCAAAAGCGTAGAAATAATAAAACGTCTGCGGGATCAATCGGGCGATGTTGATGGAATTGGCCGAAGTAAGGGTATGCTTTTGATTTAATTCCGTGTCGAGAAATGCCTCCTTTACCAACCGCTGACAATCATCAAAAGTACCCTCGACTTCCAATGCGGTAATATTTCCACCCAGCGTAGTGAATTGCTTTTCCTGTATTTCACTGACTTTTCCGGCAGGATAGAGCACGATTACTTTAGTACCGTGAACATTCAGGAACCCATTGGCCACCGCACTGCCGGTATCTCCCGACGTGGCCACCAGAATGGTGATCGCTTTATCCTGTTGCGCTGCAAAATATCCGACCAGCCCCGACAAAAACCGCGCACCAAAATCCTTGAAGGCAAGTGTCGGTCCGTGAAATAATTCCAAAGCAGAAATGGAGGCCTCTAGTCTCACGAGCGGCGCATCAAACTGAATGACACGGTCAATCATGTTCTTCAATACTGCCGAAGGTAAATCCGCGCCTAAAAGATTATTGGCTATCTCAAATGACACCTCTTGAAATGACTTTTGAGAAAGGGTGGCAAAAAAGGAGTCGGAAAGCGCAGGGATGCTCACAGGCATATAAAGGCCGTTGTCGGGCGCCAGCCCATGCATCACGGCCTCCCGTAAGCCAACCCGAAGGGTGCGATTGTTCGTACTATAAAATTGCATCGTTACGCTATTATTCTGGCACCCTCATAATTTATTTTGGAAACGTAGACTTCACTTTTTAACTGGTGTTTCAAAAACTGAAGCTGAATTATCTCACCAACATGTTGCGCTGTCTCGTGATCCACACTCAGTGCAAACATGGTTGGTCCCGAACCGGAAATGCCGCAGCCCAACGCACCGGCTTTCGTTGCCTCCTTCCGGATCACCTCAAAGCCGGGAATAAAAACAGATCGAATCGGTTCCGCGATAACATCTTTGAGCGAGCGACTGATCAAACTATAGTCCGGTTTCATGAGACCGGCAATTAAGCCCCCAATGTTACCTCCCTGCGTAATCGCATCTTTAAGGGGGACAGTCGGCTTTAATACCCTGCGGGAATCCGATGTTTTCAGTTCGATGTGGGGATGGACCAGGGTGCAATACAATTTTTCCGGAGCCGGTATTTTTATAATATCCAATGGGTGATAATCGCGGACCAGGATGAAGCCACCCAGCAAGGAAGGCGCAACATTATCGGCATGGGCAGAGCCGCAGGCAATTCGTTCGGCCTCCATCGCATGCGACACCAACTGCTCGCGCGTTAACGGGTTGCCCAACAAATGATTGATTGCCACCAGTGCCGCTACGCCGCTCGCTCCGCTGGATCCCATCCCACTCCCCAGCGGCAGGTTCTTATACAGTTCGATTTCAACACCCTGATCCCTCCCAAGGCCCTTCAAATACGACTGTACTGCTACACCCGCCGTATTCATGCCTGCCTGCAACGGAAGCCGGCCACCATCCCCCACAATTTTAGAGATGGTTACTCCGGGTTCGTCTTTCAAGGTAAGTACCACTTCATCCCCTGGAAAATCCACGGCAAATCCAAGAATATCAAACCCGCAACAAACGTTGGCTACTGTGGCGGGGGCAAAAGCTTTAACCGATTTCAAATTAGTGATTCATAAGGTGAGAGTGTTTCCCGCAGATCTCGAAGGTGTTTCCCGCAGATCTCGCAGATTTACGCAGACTAATTCTGCGTAGGCTTGCGCAATTTTTTGGAAAAAAACACTGTTTAATGGTTCGTTCATGTTTATTAAATAATCTCCAATCCTAATCGCGGCGATTTCCGCTTATAAGTTCTGCGTAAATCTGCGAGATCTGCGGGAAACAAACCGCGACCTGCGGGAAACAAAACCGCGATCTGCGGGAAACAAAACTATGCCGAGTAGTTTCCAATCCTTATAATATCCGCAAATACACCGGCGGCCGTCACCTCTGCGCCTGCGCCGGGGCCGCGGATCACCATGGGTCGCTCGTGATACCGTTCTGTCGTCAGCAGAATGATATTATCGCTTCCGGCCAGGGAATAAAACGGGTGCGATTCCCCGACACTGGCCAGCCCGATGCTGGTCTTCCCGTTTTCCAGCACGGACCTGTACCGAAGTTTTTCTTTCTTCGACTCGGCCTGCTTCCTCCATGCTTCGAATTGATCATCATGTTTGGCCAAACAAATAAAGAACTCCTCCAGCGTCCCTGCTTTCCGACAGTCTTCCGGCACCAGGTTTTCAACCTGAATGTCGCTGATCTCTAACGGCACTCCCGCTTCGCGTGCCAGAATGAGTGTTTTGCGCGCCACGTCCATGCCGTTAAGGTCATCGCGCGGATCAGGCTCGGTATAGCCTTTCTGCTTTGCTTCCTTTACCACATCGCTGAATCGCTTGCCCTCCGTAAAGCTGCTGAAAATAAAATTCAATGTACCGCTCAGCACAGCCTCAATCCGGATCACCTTGTCCCCGCTGAGCAACAAATCATTCATGGTATTGATAACAGGCAAGCCCGCCCCGACATTGGTCTCATACAGAAATTTAATCCCACGTTTGAAGGCGATGGATTTGAGGGTACGGTATTTTTGCAACGGTCCGGAATTCGCTTTTTTATTCGGTGTTACTATAGAAATGTTTGCCGAAAGAATGGCTTCATAAAAATCGGTTACCGTTTCGCTCGACGTACAGTCGACAAAGATACTATTGGATAGATTGAGTTCACGGATGCGATCCAGAAACACCTGCATATTCATCGCTTCTCCCTCCCTTTTCATCTGGTCGACCCCGGAATCCAACCTCAATCCCATTTCATCGAAGAGCATCTTTTTGCTGTTGGCAACGGCGATCAGGTTTACTTCCAGCAGATTTTCCTTTGACAGTTTGGTAAACTGGTCGGCAATCATCTTTACCAATGATTTTCCAATCAACCCCGTACCCACCAAAAACAAATTCAACACCTTCCGGTCGGAAAGGAAGAACGCTTCGTGCAATACATTGAGCGCTTTCCCGATGTCCGACTCCTGAACGACGGTAGAAATGTTCAGCTCTGAAGAACCTTGCGCGATCGCGATGATATTGATTCCGTTCTTGCCCAGTGCATTAAACATCCTCCCGCTGGTGCCCGGATTGTGTTTCATGTTCTCCCCGACAATGGCTACAATCGCCAACTTGTCTTCTACCAGCATTTCATCCATCTCACCATTTTGGATTTCGTATTGAAACTCCCTCTCCAGGGCAACTTTGGCCTGGGCGGAAATGCCGCTTTCTATAGCAAAACAAATGGAGTGTTCCGAGGAAGCCTGGCTGATCAGGATCACATTGATTTTCTCGCGTGCCAGGGTAGCAAATAACCGCATGGATACGCCCACGACGCCCAACAACCCGCTTCCCTGAACGCTGATGAGGCTGATGTTATTCATGGAGGAAATTCCCTTTATGATCAGGCTCCTCCCGTTAGCATCCTCACTGATCTTTGTACCGACAAAGGAAGGATTAAAAGAATTTTTTATCCAGATCGGGATCGAATTGGCCATGGCCGGCTGCATGGTAGAAGGGAATATGACCTTTGCCCCGAAGTGTGAAAGCTCCATGGCCTCCTCGTAAGTCATTTCTTTAACAGTAAAGGCTTTCTTTACTTTGCGCGGATCAGCCGTCATCATGCCGTCCACATCCGTCCAGATTTCCAGGGAAGAAGCCCGAAGCGCACCCGCCAAAATCGCGGCGGTATAGTCCGACCCGCTTCTTCCCAGGGTTGTTGTTTCGCCGCTTTCGGAGGTTCCGATGAATCCCGTCACGATTTGCAAATCCGGATGTGAAGCGAAATGATTTCGAATCAACAAATTGGTCGTTTCAAAGTCCACTTTAGCGTGGCCAAAATGATTGTCCGTTCGCACGACGGTCCGCGTATCCAGGAATTCCGCCGCTATGCCGCGGTCGCAGAAAGCTTCTGAAATAATGTACGCTGAAAGGCGCTCGCCAAAGCTCATAATGTAATCGACCGTCCGCGGCGTGCGTTCTTTGACGAGATACACACCATGGAGGATATCGTCGAGTTCATTGATCATGAACTTTACCTGGGCAAGAAAGCTGCTTTGGCGCTGCACTCCGATGAGGTCCCGCACCGCATCGAGATGACGTTTCTCCAACTGCTCCAGTTCAAGTTTATAGTCCTGGTCGCCCGCCAGCGCCAGGTTGCTCAACCTGATCAGCATGTCGGTTACACCACCAAACGCGGAAAAGACGATAGCAATGGGTTCCTTTCCAACAAAGGGCAGTACGATTTGAATGACCGATTTTATTCTATCCGGGGTAGCGACTGACGATCCCCCAAATTTCAAGATTTTCATTGTCTAAGCAATTGATTTCATAAACTGACACCGATCTATTTTGCCACGAAGACACTAAGAATTTTTTCTATCGCGGCATCATAAGGTCGATGGCTTCAACCCAAAACAAACTTAGTGTCTTCGAGTCTTCGTGGCAAAAAATACTCTTAACGCTTGGGAGAATCATAACCCGGTTTGGGCTTCGAATAAAAAAAATAGTATGGGACTGGGTGAAAACTCGTATTGGGCGCTACCCCGTAATCGTGGTGGTAATCGAAATAATAATAGTCAAAGGAGTAACCCTCCCAGAGGAAGCGAAGACTGAATTTGATATAGTCGAGGAAGCGCTCATGACTTAATTTGTGCAATTAATCACTTGTCCCCGCGGATTGCAAAGAATTTTAGTGATTTTTGTGGAAATGCCCCCCTATTTTGCCACAAAGACACTAAGACACGAAGAATTTTCTTTATTGAGACGCAGTAAGATCGATGGCTGCAACCCAAAACGAAGGAGGCATCGCGTGTAGCAAAAGATCAAAAAACTTCGTGTCTTCGTGTCTTAGTGGCAAAACTACCCTTTACTCAAACCATGAATCGCAAAAAGAAATTTCCCAGAGAGTCGGCCGTGAGCATGACCGAACTGGTATTGCCCAACGACACCAACACACTCAATAACCTCATGGGTGGACGGCTGATGCATTGGATGGATGTGGTGTCGGCTATTGCCGGGCAAAAGCATTCCAATAGTACCGTAGTCACCGCCTCAGTAGACAATATTTCATTCCGAATGGGTATCCAACTTGGCAACGTAGTCACGTTGAATGCAAAGGTTACCCGCTCCTTTAACTCTTCCATGGAAGTACGGATCGATGTTGAAGCAGAGGATATTCCCGCCAACAAAAAAGTTTCCAGCAACAGCGCCTATTTTACTTTCGTGGCGGTTGACAAGGACGGTCAGCCGATTGAGGTTCCGGAAGTGGAGCCAGAAACGGAAGAAGAAAAAGCGCTCTTTGAGGGGGCCCTACGAAGACGCCAACTCCGATTGATCCTTTCCGGAAGGATGAAACCGCATGAAGCGAAAGAACTGAAATCCATCTTCGATATCGGAGACAAGTAAGTAATTATGGAGAACGGCTATCTTGAAAGTGTTTACACCGAAGATCTGTATAGGATCCCAGCCAAGACAACGATCGTCATCACGCAGCCCTGGACCGATCTGAAGGAAGAAGAAAAGGAGCAACTGTCAAAGATCACGGAGGCCCTCCGTCAACGAATCCATCCGAAGCTTAGCCTGGCTGCCTTCGCCATCGTATCGGTCATTTCCCTGGACTTAAGCACCTGGAAAGAAAAACCGGACGCCCTGATCTACTTCGGGCCGGCGATCAAAGGGCTAAGTACCTATGAAGTTATTCAGGCCGATAGCACAAAAATGGTGCTTTCCGAAAGCCTTGCGGACCTGATCCCTAACGAGGCTTCCCGGACCAGACTCTGGCAAGCTTTGAGGCAGCTTTTCACAGCGTAAGAAGTCATTTTTCGCACTTTTTTTGAAATAGTTAGCCTTCTTCTATCTTTGCCAGACTTTTATAAAACCATCCGGCTTGAGATGGTTTTTTTGACTAGTCAATGAGCTAAAGAACTACCGACCTCTATCATGAACAGTATTGTCTACGTTATTCCTGCATTTGGCATTATCGGATTAATCGCCATGGCCTTCAAATCGGCATGGGTAAAGAAACAAGATCCCGGCGAGGCCAAGATGCAGGAATTAGCAGGCTATATCGCCGATGGAGCCATGGCCTTCCTGAAGGCAGAGTGGAAAGTGCTGGCGTATTTCGCTGTATTTGCTGCCCTTGTGCTGGGCTGGTCCGGTACATTAGTAGAAGACTCGAGCCCGATCATCGCCCTCTCATTTTTATGTGGAGCGGTGCTATCCGCTTTTGCAGGATACCTGGGCATGAAGATCGCAACAAAAGCAAATGTACGGACTACCCAGGCTGCCCGCACGAGCCTGGCAAAGGCATTGCAAGTCTCTTTTACCGGTGGCTCTGTGATGGGAATCGGTGTGGCTGGTCTCGCTATTTTGGGACTGGGCGGACTGTTCATTGTACTCTATCAGATATTTGTTCCCGCAGGGGCCGCTATCAATGGCCCTGAGATGAAACGGGCTATTGAAGTATTGGCGGGTTTTTCTCTGGGTGCGGAATCCATCGCTTTATTCGCCCGGGTAGGCGGAGGCATTTATACTAAAGCCGCTGACGTCGGCGCTGACCTGGTGGGTAAAGTAGAAGCTGGAATTCCGGAAGATGATGTACGCAATCCTGCCACCATTGCCGATAACGTCGGTGATAACGTGGGCGATGTGGCCGGTATGGGCGCC
>DATHFS010000256.1:0-2350 GCA_035317975.1 Cyclobacteriaceae bacterium
TGGGCCATGAAGTCGATCAGTTTGTAATGACCCTCAACCGGGGAGCAGAGGACGCGGCCAAAGAAGCCAAGCCTATTTTCATCGATGCGATAAAGCAAATGTCGATCAACGACGCCTGGGGTATTTTAAGGGGGCAACCCGATGCCGCCACCCAATACCTGAAAAGAACAACCACCAATCAGTTGAAAACGAGCTTCAGCCCGGTGATTCAAAATTCATTGAATAAGGTGAACGCGACTAAATATTATAGTGATATCGTGAGCAAGTACAATAAGATTCCCTTTGTTGAAAAGGTCAACCCGGACTTGAACAGCTACGCTACCGAGCTTGCCATCCAGGGGCTCTTTACTATGATTGCAAAAGAAGAAAAAAATATCCGCGAAAACCCGGTAGCCCGTACGACCGACCTGCTCAAGCGGGTTTTCGGTCCCCAGAAATAGGAATTCGTAATATAGTTTAGTATGAGCCTTTTCGAAAAACACCAGGAGACTATAAACAAAGCCATCGCTGCGTTACATGCCCGTACATTTTACGCCGCCTTTCCCGAACATCCGGCACCTGCTATCTACGGTGAGACAGCGGACGCTGATGGGCAAAACAAATTCAAGTCCTTGTTGGGTAAGAAGTTTGAAGAGTTGAAGCAGCCAAACCCGGAGGGCTGGGCCGGGCAGGAAGAATCCCCCTACCTTCAGGATCCGCTGAAGATCTCCTATCCTATTTTTTCAGTTCCAACATTGATCGAACGCGCCGGGAAAGCCTTTCATCCATGGAGAAAGATGAGCCCCTCCGAACGGGCTGGAATCCTGGTAGAATCACTGGCCCGCGTCAAAGGAAGATTCTTCGAAATCGCCTATGCCACGATGCACACGACCGGGCAGGGATTCATGATGGCTTTTCAAGCCTCGGGGCCACACGCTGCCGACCGTGCGTTGGAAGCGATCGCGGCGGGGTATGAAGAGCTGCAGCGTTTTCCATCAAAAGCCCTGTGGGACAAACCGATGGGAAAGTTCAATGTTCAACTTAATAAAGAATGGAGAGCCATACCCAAAGGAATTTCTGTGGTGATTGGTTGTTCCACCTTTCCGACGTGGAATTCCGTTACCGGGATTTATGGAAGCCTGATGACGGGGAACCCGGTCATTGTAAAGCCTCACCCCGGGGCAATCCTTCCCATCGCTATCATCGTGGCGGAAATCCAGAATGTGCTGAAAGAAAATAAGATGGATCCGAATACCTGTCAGGTGGCAGTCGATACCTTCGACAAGATGATGACCAAGGAACTGGCAGAGCATCCGGAGGTAAAGCTGATTGATTTTACCGGCAATTCGGCATTCGGAAGTTACCTCGAAGGGCTTCCGGGCAAGGCGGTCTTTACCGAAAAAACCGGCGTGAATTCAGTGATCCTGGATTCGGTTGAAGATATTGACAAGACTGCTGCTAACCTTGCTTTTTCGCTTGCTCTCTACAGTGGTCAGATGTGCACGGCGCCTCAGAATTTTTTTATCCCCGAAGGAGGTATTAAAACGCCTGGCAGCACAGTGATGTTCGATCAGTTTGCTCAAAAGCTGGTCGATAACATTACCAGTTTAGTGGACAACCCAAAAGCGGGGCCGTTCGTTTTAGGGGCTGTTCAGAATAAAAAAACGCTCGGGCGGATAGCCGATGCGGAAAGACTTCCCGGCAAAGTCTGGCTGAGATCACGATCATTTGAAAACCCCCTGTTTAAAAATGCGCGCGTGGCAACACCGGTAGTCATAGAAGTAGCCTCCTCAAAAAAAGAAGTCTTCAGCAAAGAACTCTTCGGACCGATTGCCTTGCTGATCAGAACAAAAAATACGGATGAGTCCATTGCATTGGCGCAGGAAATGGCGATCCGCCACGGAGCGATCACCTGTGGCGCCTATACCAATGATCCCGAAATAAAAGAAAAAATTGCCGATGCAATGTCGCTGGCGGCCACGCCGGTCTCGTTTAACCTGACAGGCGGAGTTTATATGAATCAAAATGCAGCCTTCTCTGATTTCCATGTGACGGGGGGGAATCCGTCGGGGAACGCGTCGTTTACTAGTCCTGATTATGTCACTAGGCGATTTACGTGGGTTGGGCATCGCGAACCGGTAAAAGCCTAAATTTTAGCAGAATTGAGTTTTTGCGACACCAGGTGTAGGATTAGAACTAGCGCGACCCAGATTCCAATATGTCGTCCCTAATGGGACTTGAATTATTCTCCAATTTGATTTTCTACCGATATATCATCCCTACGGGACTTTAGACAAGGCTGTGGGTTGGTTACCAATATATCGTCCCTACGGGACTTTAGACAAGGCTGTCGGTTGGTTACTATGGGACT
>DATHFS010000257.1:0-9430 GCA_035317975.1 Cyclobacteriaceae bacterium
CGCTTGTATCCCCTTACGTCGATGATATAATAGAACAACGCCAGCAAAATAAAACTCCATCCCCCGACGTGCAGTACAAATGAGCTGGTCCACAGGTTTTTGTTGATCGGGAAGACCAGGTTCCACAGTTGGGCCACGGCGAGAAAAATTACGCCGATAATCAGAAGGCGCAGGGCTTTTTTTCCCATTGTCAACGGACTGCTCTTCAACAACGTTCCTGCATAGATTCCGAGGAGGCCTGTCCCAATGGCGGGAATGGTGGACATCAATCCTTCCGGGTCGTGGATAGTGAGGTAGAGCTTTCCGGGAAGGATCAGGTGGTCGAGGTAAGAAGCAAAATTCCCCTCCATGGTCAAATCGCCGGGCGGATAACCGGGAGCAGAATTGAATAGGAGGAGTAACCAATACCCCATGAGCAAGCAGCAAAACCAGATAATTTGTCCGCGTTGTTTCGTGTACAGGTAAATGATGTTGGCAAACATGTAGGCCAAACCAATGCGGCCCAGGACACTTCCAAAACGTATTTCGGAAATCGGGCGAAAGATATCCAGGCCATTGTTATAAATGATCCCTAAAATCACCAGGACCAAGCCTCTCCGGATTACACGGAAAAGCAATTGTTGCCGGCTTTTGCCCTTTTCGAGCTCACGCCCAATTGAATACGGTGTTGCTACGCCAGCGCAGAATAAGAACAAAGGAAAGATCAAATCATAAAAATGAAAGCCATGCCAGGCCGGATGAGTAAGTTGATTTGATATCGCCTCCAGGAAGGACCAACCCGTGACCTTTGCGAGGGTATGGACAATTTCTTCGGCACCCATGATCCAGAACATATCAAAGCCGCGCAGGGCGTCAAGGGAATAAAGGCGGGGCGTAGCCGAAACTTGAGTCATAGTGCAATTTAAAATTTAAGATTCAAGACTAATTCTAGATTCAATCCTCCAAAAAGCGTAACCGCAAGGTTTCATAGGCTGTTTCCACTTCCAGGTAAACGGGGGCATCGTTGATACTTTGGTAATTCAATTCAACAATACTTTTAGTCCTGCTCTGAGGGCTTGCATACACTCTTCCTACACTGGCGATATTGACCAATACCGTTTTCAACTCATCTTCTTCCGAAATTTTCAGTTCAATAAATTTTGTCATAGATTCTGTTTCGATGCACTTTCCAACTCAAGACCAGGGACGTTAGACTCAGGAGGTCACGCTCTTCCGCTGCCCCAGGAAGGCGAGTTGACCAAAGTGGTAGCTATGATGATTCGTCCGGCTTACAAGGATGTTCAGTTTGTTTCTATGCGGCTCCTTTGCAAAGTCTTCTGCCGAAACGACGTTGTGCTTCGCAAACCACTCGTCCGGCTGCATCGCATTGATTTGCTCTGTTACTTTTGCATTTACGTTGTGCCAGTATTTCTTTATGTCCGCAACGGAAGGAATGGAGACAGCGGCCTTATCGGGCTGGGTGACAAAGATGTTTTCCAACTGAGGATAAAGTCTCTCCCCCCAACCGAGGAGGGGCAACATTCCATCGCTAACTGCGGTAAGATGTCCTACGAGATAAATGCCCCGGTTTCTGCCCGGCGCTGTTTCCAGCATAAGTTGTTCATCCGACAACGTCTCAAGAAGCTTATTGATTCTTGTATTCTGTGTTTCCCATGCACTGACAATCATTTTTATAAATACTTCCTTCTCCGTCGAGACTTCGTTTTCAGTTTTCATTTTCTATTCTTTTTAATGGTCAAAGTTAATGGTTTCTGATTGCCTTCAAATTTGGGCAGGAGAACCAGACCGAGTTGATACCAAGCAGGTAGTTGCGGGGTGAAGGGGAAAAGGAAGACTAAGAACGTCTCACAATTTCCACAACCCTGCTCCAGATTGTACCTACCTGCTTTTCCGTATCAATCAGACATTATTACCGGAAATCAGCACAATTCTTTCCATTCAATCACAGATTAGGCCGTTTTGTCAGGTGCGCCCAGATGGCACAGCTATTGACCACATAGGCGGAGGAAGGAGAAATGTATTATGATTAAAGGATTTAATGATTTAATGACATCGGTGGATGTGTTAAATACCATGCATGGTGGCGTGAGTGAACCGTTTATTTCATTTCGCGAGCAACCCAATGGACGTGAGATCCACGTCCGCGTTCCCGGCATTATCAAGGAGGCAATGCAGGCCGAAATTAATAACAACGAACTCTTTGTTTATTATCTGATCCCGGTCTCTTCGTCCGGCAAGTTGATCCAACTGCCGCAAGTAGTATATAGCCAAAAGATACCTTACTTCATCGAGGTAAATGGCATTAAAGCCACGTACGAAGAAAATGAACTGGTCGTGCGGCTTCCATTCAATGAACTTTCCAATGGGTACAACAGAAAAATCGAGATTGGAGAATAAGTATAAGGTTTCCCGCCCCGATGTATCGGTGGTCCGACGGAGCCTTGGCGAAGGCGGATCGCGAAGATTTACGCAGAAATGAAGCTCTAATGTCATCATTGGTTGATTGACCTTACGATTTCGGGCGGAGTTGAAGAGCTGGTAATGTTTATCTTTGATTGATTAACTATTACCGCCATGAAATCAAGGTTAACCCTCCTCTTGTTTTTTGTTGCCTCTTACACCCTCTGTGCCCAGGACAAGACCTTGCCCTACTATTATCAAATTCCACCTTACCCTGAAACCTATACGGCTGCTAGCGTCGTTGCGAGGATGATAGATGGGGTAGGGTTCAGGTATTTCTGGGCGACAGAGGGATTGCGTACGGAAGACCTTAGCCACAAGCCCTCGAAAGAAGCAAGAACCTCCCTGGAGACACTCGCCCACATTTACGGGCTTTCAAATGTCATTGTCAATTCAATCATGAAAGTCCCTACTCTGTCCGGTGCCCGTGAGCCCATATTGTCCTTTGTTGAAATGAGAAAGCAGACGCTGGAGAATTTCAAATCGGCCAGTGACCGCCTCAAGACGAGTACCGATAGCGAGTTGAATGATTTTAAAATAGTTTTCAAGAATGACAAGGGCTCGTCCGAGTTTCCTTTTTGGAATCAGTTGAACGGCCCGATCGCCGACGTGCTCTGGCACGTGGGCCAGGTCGTCTCGTTCAGGCGGTCCTCCGGCAATCCGATTAATCCGAAAGTGGAGGTCTTCACCGGCACGCTAAGCAAGTAAATTTTACAAAACGTTTACCTCCCCATCCCGCGATGATGATAGCCATGGCCGCCATGGCCACCCCTATCTCCGCCCCTATCTGGTACCCGTACGAAACAAGAAGTCAGGAAAAGTACGGCGGCGACCAGAAACCCTACCACCAAAAACAAACGCAATTTTTCAATGTTTCTCATAATAATAATTGTTATAAATCACCCAAGACTTCCATGTACGAAAATATGTGCCATGCGGTAGAAATCGGAAGTAGACTACGCGTTCTCTTCGTGGCAAAGACCGGACTCATCCGCCTCTTCCACTCCATCCATCGATTTGGATGCGCGCAGTATAACGTAGAATAGTTTCCACGACAATTCAGCCCATCGAGCGTTGAAGATAGGAAACCCTTTTCCACGCGGTTTTCTGACGGGCACCTTACGTCCCATACCTGTCGTCATCTGCTTTTCCCTCATCGGTGGCACGACTTTTACTCTCACCTTATCAACTAATTTACTCTCTCATTTCCAACTAAAACTAAAATGTCATGGGAAATCTATTGTACCTCGTCGCCGTCATTCTCATTATTGGATGGCTGGTTGGCTTCTTTGCCTACGGATCGGGCGGGATAATTCACGTATTGCTGGTGATTGCCATTATCGCCATTTTATTTAACGTCATCAGTGGAAGCAGACGAATTTAGCCTTCGGGAAAGAAACACGCTGCCATTTTTCTGCCCGGCTGTTCCGGGTAGAAAAACGGCGTGTTCTACCCTTCGCAAGACATGGATAAACTCGCTGATGGGACACCGTTTTACAAAAGGCTATGCTTTAATTTATCGAGTATCACCTTAGTAGTTCTTCTTTTATATGCAGGTCAGGCGATTTTAGTTCCTTTCTTTTTTGCGGTTCTGCTAGCCACATTGCTTCTGCCTTTCACTATTTTTCTTGAGAAAAGAGGCCTTCATCACCTGCTCGCAATTGTCTTTTCGCTTTCCTTCTCTTTCATCATTATAGGGTCCATTATTTATTTTTTGGTGACTCAAACCGCGAATTTTTTTGATGACTTGCCGACTATCCATGCGCGCCTGGATACCTTGTCTGACGTTATACAAAAATGGGTGCGGGAGACATTTACGATCACGATTCGCAAGCAGGACCAAATCGTCAACGATCTGAAAATGAATACAGGAACGGGTATGTTGGGCGCAACGTTCGTCACGATAACCCAATTGATCTCCTACGTCGTGCTTCTCCCCATCTATGCGTTTCTCATCCTATATTACCGGAACCTGATAAAAAAGTTTCTGGTGAATACGTTCCGGGATGGCAGGGAGGACGAGGTAAAAAAAATCCTGCAAGAAGCACAGTCCGTCTCGCAACGTTATATCGCCGGGTTGTTGATTGAACTGACTATTGTCTTTGGGCTAAATGCAATTGGATTTTGGTTTCTGGGAATAAAGTACGTCCTATTCCTGGCACTCCTGTCCGCCTTGCTTAATCTCATTCCTTACATTGGCATGCTCGTCGCTAATGTCCTTTGCATGCTGATTACCTTGATTTCAAGTGATGTCATGCGGATATCTGATATTATCTGGGTTGGAATGATTTTGCTCCTTGTTCAATTTATCGACAATAATTTCTTAATGCCCCTTGTTGTAGGTTCCAAAGTCCGGATCAACTCGTTGGTGACCATCGTTGGAGTTCTGGTAGGGGGAGCATTATTTGGTGTTCCGGGAATGTTTTTATGCATCCCGGGACTGGCGGTATTAAAAGTGATTTTTGACAGGGTCAAGGGGCTAAGGCCCTACGGCATCCTGCTCGGAGATCTGAAGCCCCAGGCGAAGGTCTGAACTTTGATTCCTGTGATTAAAATGATTTGTGTGATAAGTGTAGGGTAGGAGATATTAGATCAATACTAACTTACCTTTGATAATGGCGGCTCGGCGAGCAAAGTTTGACTTTATACCGCTCACTAAACATGTAATTCAAGTCACGGAAATCATTTTAATCACAAAAATCACAGTTCAGACAACCCCGGCATACGAAACCCGCTGAAACACCAATACCTGTCTTGAAAGGCGAAATCGATAGAGACATTGCCCTCATAGGCAACAACACCATTCCCCCGGGCAGAATACCGAATTCTGGCCTGAACCCCGCCATGTCCTTCTTTCAAATCAAAATTCACTTGCAGAATTTGAAAGTGATCGACCTCAAAAGAGCGATGAGCCTCCTGAAAGGATTCAATGATGGCCAGAATTCCGGCTTTGTCGTATGCTGACCCGTTGAAACAAACCTTATCCCCAAACCGGTGTGAATCAAATTCATTCATTTTTCTCCGAAGTAACAGACTAATGAATTCATCAGCATAGTTGCGCAAGTCATAGTCATGATTAGGGTGAAATTCCTCGTATATGAAGTGGTGGACAAAGCCATCGATTTCGATCAGGTCCATCTCATGTTCGAATAATTCCTCGGTAATGAACCGGTAAATGACCGCTTCATCATAGTCAGCACAGCAGTCAAGCTCAATTCCCTTTTTCCCCATCAAAGAAGTAATGCGTTTCAACTCTGCTTTGATTTCCCGCGGCTTGAGATCATCCACCTTGACAAAAGAAAGGCGACCCAGGTGGTCATACACCTTGATCCGTTTCGCTTCCTTGTATTGCTTCTCAAAATTGTACATGTTGCTTAGCCACTTGTTTTCAATGGCCGGAGGCAGAGATGATTTCTCGTGGATCTCCATGCCATACTCCAATTTAAGCTTGAGTTTGAGCACTTCATTCTCCGCCCTGAGCTCGTCTTCTCCGAACAGCGATGGGTCGGTTGGGTTTTCTGGCATGCTTTCCATTGAATTCTTAATTTTAAGTTGTTCCAGGAATTTGTGAAAGTTGTCTGATCGGGATTTCTTTTGATCCATGGGATAAAAGTATGCGTTGCACCCGGATTCATCAATCCGGTTTTCCTGACAAAGATTACAGGTCAGACGACTATTGATTGACGAGTGAACTGGCTCCCAAAAGTGTGATATCCGCATTTTCCGACCGAAGTATGGTCAATTTCTTCATGGATCCCGGAAAATAAAAATGAGTAGAAATGGTTCTTCTCATCGACGGTTCAAAAAGGGGAAACGCATTTGAAATGGACCCCCCGAAGATAACAGCCTGGGGATCATAGGCATATACCACCGACTTTACCAGGTCGCCGATATGGACTCCGTATTCATCCCAAATGCGCAATGCTTTTTCATCACCGGATTCGGCTTTTTGAAACGTCTGCAACGCCGTGGTTTTGTGGACTTCCTCAAAAAAGAAACTGCCGCCATAAAATTCAAAATCCCGGTCCCGGTAGTTCAGGTACCCGACCTCGCCTGCCCCACCATTTTGGCCGGAATAGATTTCGTTGTTGATGATCAATCCGGAGCCGACGCCCGTTCCAAGAGTAATACCCACCACATGACGATGGCCTTTTGCTTTTCCATGCAGGCTTTCGCCAAGTGCAAAACAATTGGCGTCATTATTCACCCTTACCGGCAATTCAAATTCTTTCTCCAGAATCTTTTTTATTTCCACCTTTTCCCATGAAGGTATGTTTACAACATCGTACACGATGCCGTTCACACTGTCCACAATCGAGGGTACGGCAATGCCGATGCCGGAAATTTCGGGGCTTACCAGTGGCCTGATCAAGCCGGTCAATTGACGTAATGTACTTTCAAGCGAGTCTTTTTCAATAAGGGAAATCTGTTCGCGCCTCACGATCACATCACCCTCACGGATACCTGCACGTATGTTTGTGCCTCCTAAATCTACGCCGATGGATGCCATGGGGTAAAAGTAGACGAATTTGGGGAATCGGGGTTTTGATTTATACAGGAATGATTCCCGCCACCAGTTTGTAATACAAATCGTTGAATTTTATACCTAATGAAAGTATGAGGTAGAGGCTTTGAACATCCGTTAAACAGCCCGGATAAATTTAGGAAATATTCCGGCCTCAATTTTACGTTCAGAAACTATCTTATATTCATTTTAATCAGCAACCGGTTCAAACCAGTGTCCTCCACCGCTGAACCAGATCATCGATCGCTTCCCCGATCGCAATCGGACTTTTACTAATAATCGCCGCTCCGAACGTAACGATGGCGGCCGATATGTCAATTCCTTTTTGAATATCTTTTAACGTACCGAGGCTGGATTTGATTTGTCCTGAGATCTTTTTGATCGATGCCAGCGAAGGTGCGATGTCGTCCATGATCAGGACGGTAGACAACGCCAATATGTCTTCACCATAATTGAGTACCGACCAATGTTGGCTTGCCAACCGGTTGTGCTGAACCCTGGAGAGATCATTCCAATGGTTGTAGCGAAAATCGCCGATGGCCTGCGCAAGGGCCAGGAATTGGTTGGCCAGGTCATCGGCCTGCTGAGAAGTCAACTGCGCCATGTCACCTGTTTTTAAGTTTGTCGAACTCGGAAATCAGGTCGCAAATGTCATTGGCATAGGGTGTCAATGTACGCCTCAACTCTTCTGAGGAAATTTTGTTCCTGTTCTCGTAGAGCTGCTGATGGCCACGGGCAATGGACCTTAAACTTCTGGCATAGGTCATACATTGCTTTTCGAGTATAGTAATCCCTTGCAAGGACGCGTAATAGTCGGCTGTGGCTTCTTGCTTTTCGTAGTCGCTCAACCTGGCCTGGAGGAGTGAGCGGTAGTGATCAAACAACCGTTCTTTCTTAAACTCCATGAGGTCCTTAAGGTTTTTCGATTCGATGAATTCCAATTTCGAAAGCAGAACCTGGACCGGGGCGTTCGCTCCGCTAATGAAGGCCTTGATCTTCTTTTGCCGGTAGGAGTCGGCAAAACCGCGCAACATCATATCGGTGAGCGTCGCATAGGCATTCGCCTCCTCTTTATTCACCTGAAGTATACCAAGATCCTCGTCCTGAACGGCCTTCTTCAGACGGTCAATCTGGTAATTCGTCAACTGATTTTTCGAAAGCCTGGTGAGCCCGTCAAAATAACCCCTCAGCGCGCGGTACACCAATTGCGTTACGCTGTCTGCTCTCTTGTATTGATCACAAGAGCACTTGATCTCACGGTAAATCTTAAAACTGTCGATGGCCGACATTTCACACCGGTCGATACAATGCTGCAAAAAGGTGTAGGGAATTTCTTCGAATTTTTGAGTTGCCTTAAGGGAGCTATCAGAAAAATCATGGACGTGCTGGAGGTTGATGCAACCAACTAATATGGTTTGAAATGTGATGAGGGAGATGACCTTCATGTCGTCTTTTATTTGGGCTTATGGCCTGACCCATCTTCTATGTAATAATTACTTCTTCCTCCCGGGCTTCTTCCTAGCCGGCGCCTCTTCCACCAACCGTATGGTCCAAAAATCATCCGACAAATTCTCATTCGTGAGGTACCCATACGGCATCGTAAAATAGCCTTTCTGTCCCCAGGAACTGCCCCAACTGTTGCGCACGATAAATCGGTTGGCCGTGTCATCGTACCCTACCGCCAGCACAGCATGCCCACCGACTACGTGCTCGGTCTTCCCGGGCAAATTGACCTGGCCAGTCTTGGCTACAGCTTCGCTTTCAAATGATTCGTAGACCGTAAATCCAAAAATAAAAGGATACCCTTGAGCCAAACATCCCTTCATATCATTCTCCGACCGGGCTACACGCTGATACGAAAGTACCTGGTGCTTGAGCGCATCGGTATAACAAAGGGAGTGGGGCTTCTGCGCAAACTCGGTAATGACGTAAGGCCACAACTTCTCGGGGCATACACCCTGCTTGTTCACGCTTTTCACGCCGTCGCGGATCATCGCCCCGCTGTCGGTATTGACTGTGTTTTCCATCACCCGTTCGTTGTAGTAGATGAAAAGGCGTGAAGGCATAAAGTCGGGAGCCCGTTGCCTGGTCAAGCCAAATTCAAATGCTCCTGCAATGGCATTGGCCGTGCAACTTCCCAATTGACCCTGGTCATACACGGGAGGGCATTGTTTGCGCAAGTCCACTTTCCCCGGAAGGGCGCTCAGTACGGCAGGGGGTGTTGTATAACGGAAATCGCGCTGATCGGGAAGGTCGGGAAGCCAGCCATAGTTCACGAAGCGTCTATTCATATTGTTGAGTCTTACACTAAAAACTAATAATGTTTCACCACAAATTCAAATGCATTCTCAAAGCAGATTTTCCGGGCCAACTCTTCAGGCTTGTGACTGCCAAACCACACCGGTTCTTCTTTTTTTAGCCCCGTCAGGATCTCAATAAGATCTT
>DATHFS010000258.1:0-7252 GCA_035317975.1 Cyclobacteriaceae bacterium
CGCCATCAGGTACAATAGTCCCAGGTTGTTTAGAGAACGGGCAATCGTCTTCGGATCGCCATGTTGCTTTGCTATTCTCAAGGCCCTTTTAAGGTGTTTCAGGGACTGATCATATTGCTTTTCTTCGTTGTAAATGGCGGCTAAATTGTTGAGGCTGTGCGCGATTCCTACCGGATCCCCGATTCGCTCGCTGATTTTGAGGGCATCAATGGTGTACTCCAGCGCTTTTACATAATCTCCACGGCGAAAATAGATCCAGCCCAGGCTGGTGGTAGCCTGGTCGATCCCCTTTTTGTATCCGAGCTGCTGCGACAGGCTGATGGCTTCCAGGCAGAGGTTGATGGCTCGGGATGGATCAGTTTCGCGGAGTTTGAAGATTTGATGAACGAGGACATTGACCCTGGTCGTATCGGCCGCCTGACGCCGTGCTCCAACGGTCTTCCGCTCATCCAGTTGGGCATATCCCACAAGAGAAAAGAGTAAGAAAAAGCACACTAACCGGTTGAAACGATAACCCATACGACTTACAATAGCTCCAAAGATAAATAGGAGACCATCGGCGATTTTGCCATTTTCAGCCAAAACCTTACCCATGAATTATGTTTGCAGAAACCTGCGAAAGATTGCCCTGTCCGTTACCCTGCCCTTCTCGCTTTATATCCTTCCCGTATCAGAAGTTGAATTACCTTATCCCTGACGTCGCCCTGGATCAAAATCGCACCGTCCTTACATGACCCTCCCGCGCCGCATTTTGCCTTCAAATGTTTCGTCAACTGCTCTAAATCACCCGTTTTTCCAATAAATCCGGAAACCAAGGTCACCTGTTTACCTGCTCGTCCGCTCTTATCAAGCGTTATTTTCAGGCTTTGTTTTTGGACCGGCAGGGTTTCGGCGTCCGGCTCCTGCTTCACCGTATAGCCAAAATCAGCGTTCGTGGAATACACGACGCCTTCCCTGTCCTTCCAATCATTTTTCTTTTTCATGATAAATGGAGATGATGAACAAACAAAAATAAAATATTCAGGATCAAGAGTAGAAAATTGACGATCCCTAAATTAAACCGGAACAGGATTCCTTTCCGATAGACGACTCCCGTGACCGAAGCGGCGATAAGGAAGAGGGGGGCGAACAGAAAATTGCCGTAAAGCGTAGCCGGGATATTGATGACCTCATGGTTTTGATTGCTTACAAATGAAATCGGAATATTCAGCCAGGGAGAATATGAAACGGTAAGAGATTCTCCCCGCAGAAATTTTCCTGCCTGGTTTCGGTTGATCTTGAATTCGTTTCCCCGGTTGGTCGCAAATCTTTCCGATTCGCTTCGGTACGATCTCCTGGCAAAGGCGGTGATGACTTCTGTTTGTTGGATCGGCTTCATGAGGAAATCACATATCAAGACCATGCCGGCAGCCAATGCAATCCAGGAGCTGAATAAGGCAATGGGCAAGTAGGCCTTCATCATCTCCAGCATCTGCTGTTTTTCACTTTTGTAATTCGGATCGGGCGGCCGCTTCCTGTAGCGCGGGTCGCGGTGGGGTCGCACCGACTTGTCAGCGTCGACGGGAACCTTGCCGTCGAGCAGGCTATCGTATAGCATTCTGCTGGCCGGATTCTCCAGTACTTCGTAGGCCTCAATAATCTCTTTAATAAATGATTCCGCTTCTTTAGAAGGATTCCGGTCAGGGTGATACGCAATCGCCAATTTGCGAAACGCCCGTTTGACCTCTTCGCTCTCCGCCTGGCGGCTGACGCCCAGTATTTGGTAGTAGTCCTTCATCGAAATCGGTAAATCGGTGATCGGTAATCGGTAATCGGTGGATTGTACAAGGTTACCAATAGTGTGGCCATGATCTTAGGTACAAGGCTCAGGCCACCGATCACCGATTAGTGCTTCACAACAAAGGTAAGCACGGGCCGAATAGAGTGACCGGCTACCTCTTCTGCAATGCTTCCTGTCAGAACATGTGCAAATCCGGTCCTGCCGTGGGTGGCCATGGCAATCATGTCGGCGTCAACCTGATCCGCAAAGCGGATAATTCCGTCTTCCGTTGAAAAGTCGTTATAGATATTAATGGTATACTTCTTCAACTGAAGTTTTTTGGCAAATTTTTCCATGTACTCTCGTACAACATGATCTTTTTGAAAATCGGCGGGGGTGTTGATGCGTACCAAATGCAATGTAGCATCATAAATTGTTTGCGCGCGTTTCACAATCCGTGAAAAGACCTCTTCCCCCGGAGACATCGAAGTAGCGTAGACGATATTTTTAAAATCGGAACTCACGGGTTTCTTGTGAACAGTTAAAACGGGGCATTTCGCATACCGGATAATGCGCTCGGTGTTGGATCCAATAAGCATTTCTTCAAGCTTGGTCCGGCCGCTGGTACCCATCACCACCAGGTCCACTTTTTGTTCGACGATGATGGTACGCATTCCATGAAAAGGGTTGCCGACACGCAACTCTCCATTCACCGTCACGGCAGAAAAAGCAGGGTCGGAAACCATTTTTTGCAACTGCTTTTTTGCCTTTTCAATCATCTTGAATGTAAACAGACGGTCCTCCATACTGCCTTTGGAGACTTCCCCTCCGACATTGAAGGAGCCCTCTGTGGCCTCCTCTACCACGTTCAGAAAAATGACCTCTGCACCGTCTTTTTTAGCGATATCAACGGCCACTTCAGCGGCAATGATCGATGGTTTCGAGAAGTCGGTAGGGACAAGGATCTTTTTCATGTTAGACTTATTTAAGATTTAAAATAATTTAAAATTTAAGATTTAAAATTGGTGAGTAGTAATTTCGAAAGGTTTATCTATTTTAATGAATTTGTTCGATTCCGATCAAATTTAATTGAAAATTAAGTCATCTTGTTAACTATTTGTCAGTCAAGATCAGCCTTTTAAATCTTACATTTTAGATTTTAAATTTCTGATGGATAGCTTTACTTTATACTGAATTGCCCATGCTCCAGATCGATTACGTGCATCACCTTGCTATTATTTGTTCGGACTATCCTGCCTCCCGGAAATTCTATACGGAAGTATTGGGCTTATCGATTCTTCGCGAAAACTACCGTATCGAACGGAATTCATACAAGCTGGACTTGCAATTGGGCGGTCAGTATATCATCGAACTTTTTTCATTCCCGGATCCACCCCGTCGCTCGTCCCGTCCCGAAGCTTGTGGCCTTCGTCACCTCGCGTTTGCAGTCGGTGATCTCGAGCAGGCTATGCTGGAGTTGAAAGAAAAGGGAGTGGTAACCGAACCCGTTCGCACCGACGAGTTCACAGGCAAGCGCTTCACCTTCTTTTCTGATCCCGACCATCTTCCCATTGAGCTATATGAAAAGTGAAGGCACGATGGCCCATATTTCAGATTATATTCAGGAATTTCCCGAACTGTTTCCGGAGAATTCCGGGCAACTTCCCTGGCAGGTCGTACCGCTTATTCAAAGCATCCTGATCAAAAAAATTGAGCAGTTGTCTCCCGATTTCCTGGTGAACGGAACGATCGCCATTCACAAAACGGCCGTCGTTGAGGAGCATGCGATCCTGAAAGGCCCATTGATCATCTCGCAAAATTGTTTCGTTGCCGCTCACGCTTATCTGCGCGGCGGTGTTTACCTCGGCAATGGGGTAAGCCTGGGCCCTGGCTGTGAGATAAAATCAAGTCTGGTTTTTTCGAACTCCGCACTGGCCCATTTTAATTTTGTCGGAGATTCCCTGATCGGTTCCGGGGTCAACCTGGAAGCCGGCGCTGTCATTGCCAATTGTTTTAATGAGCGGACATCCAGGGAAGTGGACGTACTATTCCAGGCGAAACGGATCAAGACCGGCCTGGAGAAGTTCGGCGCGTTGGTGGGCGATCAATCCAGGATCGGGGCGAATGCCGTGCTTTCCCCGGGCACGGTTCTCCCCCGGCAGAGCATTGTCAAACGACTCGAATTAGTGGAACAAGTCATCGGCAATTCATAAGTTTCTTTCCAGAAATCCACTGCGCTTTTTCGTTTATCACAAATCATTTCTATTTACCGTCGAATTCGATAAAGTTTAAAGTGAAAGAAAGCGCGATTGAGCGCTTCAACAATTTGCTCAATGTACTCTTTTCTTCCACTGACCAATACATTTTTCTCCCCATCTGCCGTAGCGATGCGCACGGCATAGCGGACTTTCATCAATCCCATTATCAAGGATGCAACCACGAGGAATCCCAGGCCGATCCCCACGGCCAGGGTATCGGCACTCAGTTCGACACCGTAAAATTCAACGTTGGGTATTGAACTTGGCGGAATCAGGTGCAAGGCCCCCACGATAATCATCATGGCGCCCACAATGAGCGTCAGGAATGCAGGAAGCCGGTCGGGATGGATGACCAGAAATCCATGCCTGGTTATATTGCCCAGCATGTACAACGTTTGTCTCACCTGAAAAAAGGAATCCGTGACAGTCACCTCGTGTCCGTCCGTATACAAAATCTTTCTCCGCGTCATCATTTCCCCACAGTTTGCCAAAAATTTAGACTAAAGTTACACTTAACACCTTTGAAAAGACCCTTAAATGTCGATAAAACGCGGAATTCAGCGTTGATTGACGATTAAACCCGATTGCGGGTCAGCATCTTTTTCCCACAGATCTGGAAATGTCTTCTCCCGCAGATCCCGCTGATTTTCGCAGATTAATGTCGGAATTCTTGTCCAAAAGATTTCGCTGATTAAATTCCGAAACTCTTCCCATGAAATTTCTGAAATCCTATTTATAAGGGTAAGCACTTTTTTTTGGGTTATCTTGAAAGCAGGTACTGGGTGTCAAAAAAATGGTGCGTGGGCGTCCCTATTTGATATTGTTATTCGTCTTACCATTGATGAGACCATTTGATCGACCTTAAACCAACTATTATGAAGGAATTTATGCTTGTTTTTCGCAGCAGCGTACAAAATGAAGAAGTTTTTGCAAAGCAATCCCCTGAACAACTGCAGGCGGAATTGGCAAAATGGAATACCTGGATGGCCGGCATTGCTCAACAGGGAAAATTGATCGGAGGCCAGCCCTTGTATCCACAAGGAAAAGTGCTCAAGGGCACATCCAAAAAATTAACGGACGGACCTTTTATTGAAGGGAAGGATATGGTAGGGGGATATTTGCTAATCAAAGCGACCGACATCAACGATGCGGTTGAAATTTCGAAGGGGTGCCCTTCCCTTAACTCACCTGAAGGTTCCGTTGAAGTACGTGAAATCATGCCCGTACACCCTTAAAATAATTTAGTTCCGGTATGCCGGCACAGCATCCTGATTCCGTCAAACCGCTTATTGATCATCTCTTCCGGCATGAATCGGGAAAGCTCATTGCCATCCTCACGAAAATATTCGGGCCGGTGAATCTTGAATTGGCAGAGGATGTTGTTCAGGATACGCTGCTAAAGGCGCTCGATCACTGGAAATTTCATGGGATCCCCGACAATCCTTCCGCGTGGCTATTTACGGCGGCACGCAACAAAGCCCTCGATGTCATCCGCCGGGAACGGTACAAAAAAGAATTTGCCGGGGAGTTGAGTGCCTTGCTCAAATCCGAATACTCGGCAGGAACGACATTGAATTTCCTCATCAACGAAAATGAAATCCAGGATGAACAGTTGCGTATGATGTTCGTTTGTTGTCATCCCGTTGTTGCGGAAGAAGGACAAGTGGCCCTTATCCTCAAAACGCTTTGCGGATTTAGTGTGGCAGAAATTGCCAAAGCTTTCCTGACCAATGAAGAAACGATTGCCAAACGGCTCTACCGGGCACGGGAACAGTTCCGCCAGCAAAATATCCGCTTCGAATTTCCACTACCCGGTGATCTGCCACAGCGGCGCGAAAGTGTACTGACAGCCATTTACCTGCTTTTCAATGAGGGTTACAATTCTTCCAGCTATGACATGGTCATTCGGGAGGACCTCGTCGAGGAGTCGCTGCGGCTCGCCTATCTTTTATCCAATCATCCTGTTACGAAGAGCCCCAACACCTTTGCCTTGCTTGCCTTACTATGTTTCCAGGCAGGCAGGCTTTACGGCCGTATCGACAATGAGAACCATCTTTTGACACTCCGGCATCAGGACCGTTCAATATGGAACAAGGAATTAATTGGACAAGGAAGCCTTTTTTTACAACAGGCTTCGCAGGGTGATTCCGTTTCGCCCTACCATATTGAAGCAGGGATTGCCTATGAGCATTGTATAGCTGTTGATTTTGCTTCTACGAACTGGAAACGAATTCTTGAACTTTATGACTGGCTGCATCAGATCAAACCCAATCCCATGGTTGCGCTGAACCGGGCGATTGTTGTAGCCGAACTGGAGGGCGCCGGCGCCGGGCTTGCTGCCCTGGATCTTATTCCGGACATCCAGGCATTGGAAAATTACTACCTCCTTCCGGCTATCCGTGCGGACTTTCTTGCCAGAACCGGCGAAAAAAGCAAAGCCAAACAGAACCTTGAAAAAGCGCTGACGCTCACCGATTCGCCTGCTGAGAAAGAACTATTGAAAAAGAAGATAGGGGAATTGTAGTTAGGCCAACAAAAATCCAGTTCCAAAAAGAATCACAAACAACATGGTCGAAAGCGCCATTTTCTTAAGGTAGGGGTCTAATTCCACGGAAGCCTTTCTGCTCACGGCCAATCCGTTGCTAACAAACAAAGGAACCGTAAACAGGAAAAGAAATTGAACGGGCGAACGGTACATCAACACCGCATACACGATCGCCGCGGTGAGTCCGCCGGCCAGAAGCAGCCAATGATACATCACGGCATTTTTCTTTCCAATCCGGACCGGGATGGAGAATTTTCCAGCTTTGCGATCCGATTCTATATCGCGGATGTTGTTGATATTGAGAACCGCTATGGAAAACAGACCGCAGGTGAGCGCAGGGAAAATTGCAGTCCACGATAGGTGCCGGGTAAACAAATAGAGGGAACCCATTACTCCTACCAACCCAAAAAAGATCAAGACCGAAACATCGCCCAAGCCTGCATAGCCATAAGGCTTCTTGCCCACCGTATAAGCGATTGCCGCCAGAATACTGAGCACGCCCAATCCGAAAAAGAAAAAAAAGGCTTTTGCATCCCAGCCAAACGACACCCATAACAACGAAACGCCACTGACCAGGCAGAGGAGCACGAAGAAAATCACCGCCATTTTCATCTGTTGAAGGGAGATCGCGCCGGACTGTACCGACCGTTTCGGTCCGGACCGCTCTGCGTGATCGGCGCCATTCACCGA
>DATHFS010000259.1:0-3641 GCA_035317975.1 Cyclobacteriaceae bacterium
ACAAAACTCACATCAATTTCAACAAAAAAAGCCTCTGGGTAAAGGCTCTTTGTAAATTCATCAGATGTGGTGACGGAGGGAATTGAACCCCCGACACAAGGATTTTCAGTCCTTTGCTCTACCAACTGAGCTACGTCACCGGGTCGCCTACCAGGCGTAATAAGGGCCACAAAAGTATGGATTTTTGCTATCGCGCCAAACCCGCAGGGTGATTTTCAGGTTTTCAGCGTTAAATTTAGGTAGAAAGATGAGTTCACTGTAAATTTCTCAAAATATTCAACGGTGGCCCTAGCACAACAAATCGCCTTTCTTATCGTCCTGGGAGCCGCCGGTTATTTTATTCGCCGGCGTGTTTTGCGCATACGCAACAACATCAGGCTTGGCAAAAAAAATGACATCACCGATCATCCGGGCCAGCGACTGAGCAACCTCTTCCTGGTTGCGTTCGGACAGAAAAAAATGTTCAAACGGTTTATTCCAGCTTTCCTTCATTTTTTTATTTACAGCGGCTTTCTGATCATTAACCTGGAGGTGTTGGAGTTTATGATTGACGGCATGCTCGGCACGCACCGGATTTTTGCACCCGTCCTGGGAAGATTTTATCCGATCCTGATGAATGGATTTGAATTTCTCGCCGTGGCGGTGCTCGTCGCCTGTGTCGTGTTCCTCACTCGCCGCAATGTGTTAAAGCTCCCCCGATTCCGGTCGGCAGAAATGACGTCCTGGCCCCGGCTAGATGCCAACCTCATTCTCACCATCGAAATCATGTTAATGCTCGCCATTCTAACCATGAATGGAGCAGATCAAGCCCTACAAGCAAGTGACCCGCATTATCCGGCTACTGGCTCCCTCTATTTTAGCTCCTTCATAACATCAGCACTCCAACACTTCAACACCTCACCACTTCAACACCTTAACACTTCAACACTTATCTTCATCGAACGCTTTGCCTGGTGGTTTCACATCCTGGGGATCCTCGGTTTCTCCATCTACATCACGTATTCCAAGCACCTTCATATTTTTATGGCATTTCCCAATACCTACTATGCCAACGTGGAAGCGAAAGGGCATAGTAAAAATATGCCGGTCGTGACACGTGAAGTAAAGTCGATGTTGGGATTGACGCCAGCGGAATCATCTCCACCGGCGGAGCCGGGAAGATTCGGAGCAAAAGACATCAACGACCTCAGCTGGAATTTGCTCATGTCGGCGTATGCGTGTACCGAATGTGGTCGCTGTACTTCGGAATGTCCGGCTAATCTCACTGGGAAAAAGCTGTCGCCGCGCAAGATCATGATGGATACACGCGACCGGATGGAGGAGGTAGGGAAAAGTCTGGAAAAAGCAGGACCCGGTTTGGCGGATGGTAAAGCATTGCTGGGAGATTATATTTCCAAAGAAGAGATCAATGCCTGCACGAGTTGCAACGCCTGCGTGGAGGCTTGCCCTGTGATGATCAATCCACTGGAAATTATCCTTGAACTCCGCCGGTATGTGGCCATGGAAGAATCGGGGTCGCCGGCTCAGTGGAATGCGGTCTTTCAAAACATTGAAACCAATTTTGCGCCCTGGAAATTTCCGGCAAGCGATCGGTTTAATTGGGCAAAGGAATAAATTCAAAATATGGAATTCAACGCCCCGACTATAGCAGAGATGACATCGAAGGGAGAGGTCCCAGAGATTCTTTTTTGGGTGGGCTGTGCCGGCTCGTTTGATGAACGGGCCAAACGGGTCACTCGCGCCTTTGTGAAAATTCTGAATGCCGTGGGAATAAAATTTGCGGTGTTGGGGACGGAGGAAGCGTGTACCGGCGATCCCGCCCGCAGGGCCGGGAATGAGTTTCTATTTCAGATGCAGGCTATGAACAATATCCGGGTATTGAATGGGTACAGCATCAAAAAAATTGTCACCACCTGCCCTCATTGTTTCAACACCCTGCGAAATGAATACCCGGAATTGGGTGGAACGTATGACGTCGTCCACCATACGGCATTTCTTCAACAGCTGATCAACGACGGCAAAATCAAGATCAAGGAAGGAGGCCCCTTCAAGGGGAAGAAAATCACCTATCACGATTCCTGTTATCTCGGCCGCGCCAACAACATATATGAAGCCCCCCGCGAAGTGCTTGCTTCTCTGGATGCGGACCTGGTAGAAATGAAACGTTGCCGCACCACCGGACTTTGCTGTGGAGCAGGCGGGGCTCAAATGTTTAAAGAACCTGAGAAAGGAAGGAAAGACATCAACATCGAACGGTCGGAAGAGGCCTTGAGAACAGGAGCCGGTACCATCGCAGTAGCCTGTCCCTTTTGTATGACCATGATGAGCGATGGGATTAAGAATAAGGAGAAGGAGGCCGAAGTAAAAGTCAAAGACGTTGCCGAACTAATTGCTGAAGCGCAAGGTTTGCTTTAATAAAAAGAGGCTTGTCGGTCTGAATTCGGGGTTGGTGTTGCGAATGAAAATTTGTAATTCGCATTCCAGGATGTAGTGAGCTGAATTAATTCTATGTACGTTCCATTTGAGCATCTTCCGGATCATGCACGGCTTTGGATTTACCAGGCCGACCGGAAATTCTCTGTGGCGGAGGAGAAAGCCATTGACGGGGAGGTGCATGCCTTTTGCGAGCAATGGGTTGCCCACGGAAATCCCTTGAAAACTTCGTTCAGGATCGACCGCAGTCAATTTTTGATCCTGGGAGTGGACGAAGGGGTTGGCGGAGCGAGTGGTTGCTCCATTGACGGGTCGGTCAGGATGTTAAAATCGCTGCAGGAACGGATGGGGATCGATTTCCTGAGTCGTTCCAAAGTCCCGTTTCTTATTGATGGCAATGTAAAGCTGATTCCCGTCCGCGAAATGAAAGAAGCATTTGCATCCGGTATACTAGGACCGGCTACCCCGACGTTCCATCTTCTGGCCGCCACCAAAGGGGTATGGGAAGAAAATTGGATTATGTTGGCTGAAAAAACCTGGCTTGCCCAATACCTTCCGAAAACCCCTGTAGCCTGATGGCGTTCTGGTTTTTTGTAGCTTTAAAACAGATTTGGGTTCGCCTTTTGAATTTGTTTGTATGATGGTCAGAACATTTCTTGTCGTTATTGTCCTCGCCCTGACTTTTTCCTGCAGCCCGGAAAAGAAGGCAGCAAAAAACTTTCGTTACGGCAAATACCAAAAGGTAATTAACTACTATAAGAGTGTGTTAGCAAGGCAGCCAAATAATGGCAAAGCCAATTTTTACATTGCCGAATCCTACAGGCTGTCCAACCGGCTGAAGGAAGCCGAACCCTACTATGAAAAGGCGGGAGGCCGTGGGATCCAGAAAGACACCGTGCGCCTGTACTATTCCAAAGCATTGAAGTCGAATGGTAAGTACGACGAAGCCCGCAAGGCGTTGGGAGAATTAGAGGCCAGTTCAGAAAATGAAGAAATGAAGACCATTGCCCAAAGAGAATTGGACGGTCTTGATTATTTGGAAAAGCTCGCCGGAAAGAAAAGCTATTATAAGATCAAGAACCTGGAACCCATCAATACACCCCTCGCAGAATACGACCCCGTTTACCTTAATGGCGAATTGTACTTTACTTCCTCGCGCGGCACAGGAAGAATTTACGAAGCGACCGGCACCCCCTTTTCGGATTTAT
>DATHFS010000260.1:0-2921 GCA_035317975.1 Cyclobacteriaceae bacterium
CAACAGTTCCGGTGATAATTTCATCGCCTCTCAATATTGCGCCCTTGCTGCGCCGTTCTATCAGGACACGGATCCTGTTTTTGCCAATTGGTGCCGGCAGAGCGCCATCGAGGATTTTGATTTCGCTAGTCAATTGCTGGGCATGTCGGTTACGGCCAAGAATGAAACAACTTTGAATGCGCAAGCGCTGGTTGCCGCGGTAAACCTCTTCCGAATGACGCATGCTTCATCTTACCTTGACAAAGCAGCCCAGTACGCGCGGGCTGTCATGGACGCTCAACAGCAAGAGCGAAGAACAGAGTGGACGATTCCACTCCATGGTTTCTTTTATGAATCCAGGGAGAAGAAAAGAATTCTTGAATTTTTTCACCGGAGCGATGAGCACCTGATGGTAGAAGGCCTGGCAATGTTGCTGGCGGATGCGCCCACTCACCCGGATGCCCGCCTGTGGAAAGCCTCGTGTGTGGCGTATGCCGACTACCTCCACGACATGGCTGGTGTAATCAAGCCTTATGGGATATTACCGTCGGCCATCTACGAACTGAATAACGCAGACTTTGCCGGCATTTATCACGAAGGAGAGCGGGTCGGCCTTCCGTCCATGGAGGAATATAATGCACAAGTTAAGAATGGAATTCCACTGGGCGGTAATTTTTTCTTGCGCCGTTTTCCGGTATCCTATCAGTTTAGAGGATTCCATGCCGTGCTTCTGGGCAAGGCGAAAGCCGCATTTATTCTTGCTGATGTCCTGAAGGACAAATCGCTACAGGAAATAGGGACCCGTCAGCTCGAATATATTGTGGGATATAATCCGTTTGCAATGAGTACAATTTATGGTGATGGATATGACTATCCACCCCTTTATGGCGGCTATGCCGGCGATTTGGTGGGATCTGTGCCTGTCGGCATTGAAACGTTTGAAAATGACGACGAACCGTACATGCCGATGCAGGTTAACGCCACCTATAAAGAGATATGGACACACACGACGGCGAGCATGATTTGGGCCTTGTCGAAGGTTTTTGAGGAATAGGGACTATTCGGCCACTTAAAATCTAATTGAGTTCAAAACAAATTAGAACAAAATAAAACCGAGCGCCCGCTTCGGTTTTGAGTTTGGGACGGTGGATAAGTTCCAGGGACAGGAGCCCCGGTGGTGATTTATTCTATGACTACCTCCTCAGCCCAGGACGCACCTCCCGGAATGAGTTTCCTTTATGATCCTCATCGATTCAACGTCGCTACCAGCAGAGCGCTTGGAGTTTGTATATTAGTTGCAACCCCTGAACTTCTTGGACCGGAATGTCATAGCATAGAGCAAATGAAATGGGCAAATGCAGTTTGTAGGTTCAGGGAGATGGCTCAGATTATTTCGAGCGGCCGCCTTCGCCCCGACTGTTCGTCGGGGCCACGGACGGCTGGTCTTGTGCCTGGAAGTCCGGGGGACGGAATTATTTATTAACTTTAATGGATTGAAAAAACTACCTATGACAACTGTCATTGTTATTGTTTGTATATCACGTTTACATTTAGCTACAATGTTTTTCAAACCACCAAAATAAACCCCCATATCATGAATAGAAGGTCCTTCCTGGGTAATGCCGCTGCTGGCCTCGCCGCTTCCGGATTGCTCACACCGATGCCCGCCTCCGTGCTTGCCATGTCGAACGCCAATGGCGTGAATATGCCCCTCGGCTTCCAGTCCTATGTATTCCGGGAGGAGATCTCCCAGAAACCCCAGGAGACCATGAGCCGACTGGCCAGCTATGGTTACAGGACGGTGGAATGGTGTAGCCCCAAAGGCTATCAGGGACCCTTCGTTCCGCTGGTCAAATACTCCGGCAAGGAGCTGAAGAAGATCACCAACGACTCAGGCCTGGAAACCTTCAGCTGCCACTTCACCTGGAACGAGATCATGGATGACAATAGCCTCGCCGAGCGCATCGAGTTCGCGAACCAGTTAGGATTGAAGCACATGGTCTGCTCCGGTGGACTCATGGGCAAGACCACCGATGAGGTCAAGAAACGCTGCGAACAGATGAACCATTTCGGAGAGATGGTGAAGAAAGGCGGTATGGTTGCCGGATACCACAACCACAACGGCGAGTTCGACGAGAAGCTGGATTCCCGTCCGCAATACGACCTCATGCTCGAACACCTCAATCCCTCCATGGTCAAGATGCAATTTCAGGTCGCCGCCATCACCTCGGGTTACAAGGCCCAGGATTATTTCCGCAAGTTCCCCGGCCGTTTCATCTCTGCGCACCTGCAAGACTATGCTCCGAACGACCATAAAAAGGAAGTGGTCATGGGTGCCGGCATCGTCGACTGGAAGGATTTCTTTGCCGCCGGCAAAGTGGGCGGGCTGCAATACATCTTCGTTGAGATGGAATCCAACCCCGCCATCATGGAAGGTTGCGCAAAGTATGTGAAGAGCCTTTGATTCAAAGGCAGGTACCGAAATAGTTACCGAACAACAATCAAAAGGTCTGAGTAGATTGCTCAGGCCTTTTTTTATGCTGAAATTCTTCCCCCGTGGATATTTTCAAGAGGCCTTTACCCCAACATGCTTTTTTTACCCTCGGCAATGTCCCTCCACTGGTCTTCGTCCTTCTTACGTGGAAAAACAACCAGTGTCTTTCTTATTCAAAACATGAGGGAACGAATGCAAATGAGAGACGGCAAAGAAGCTGTAGATCTTCCAGATCCTTTGTGGGTAACTTTGTTTAGCATTTCTTTCACTCACGCGCGTGCGATGCTCGCTCACAGTTCGGCTGGGACCAAGTACGGTCACATGATAATGCCATTGATCAATCCAGAGCAAGAATTTAAGAAGATCTTCAAGCAGGAATTGGAGCGTAACTCTATGACAGCCCAGAGCACTTCAATTCAAAGTAATTAGTAATGCCGCCTCTGTTGGG
>DATHFS010000261.1:0-3420 GCA_035317975.1 Cyclobacteriaceae bacterium
GCAGAAGTTTCGACTCAATTGACAAAGGGGCTGGTTCGCCAGGTCCTCGGCATTCTTTAGAACTGCGTATGGAAACATTATTCAGGCAATCATTTCTGCGCAAATCTGCGCGATCTGCGGGAAGCCATTTCTGCGTAAATCTGCGAGATCTGCGGGAAACCATTTCTGCGCAAATCTGCGCGATCTGCGGGAAACCATTTCTGCGTAAATCTGCGAGATCTGCGGGAAACAATTCTCGGGAAATAATTACATCTGCCTCAGCGTGATCATCTTCTCCTTCTCGGCATCCCAAAGCTTAAGCCGGAAACATCGCATCATCTCCATTGGATTCCAGGAGGTTGTGGCAACGTCTTTCAATTCGGGCATATGATCTTTGGCTTCCTTCAGGCGGTAAAAAGGTATTCTTGAATTTACATGATGAACATGGTGGTATCCGATGCTTCCGGTAAACCACCGCATCACCGGGTTCATGTTCATAAAACTGGTGGAAGACAGCGCTGCATTAAAGTAGGTCCAGTCGCAATTCTCTTTGAATTTTGCATCGGGGAAATTATGCTGGCAATAAAACAGGTAAGACCCCATGCCAAAAGCGAGTAAAAACGGGAAGAACCAGCTGAGCAGAAATGTTCCCGGACCGAGAAAATACCAGATGACGGTCGCGGCAGCGCCATGAAACACCAAAGCGAAAAGGGAGTCGGCATGCCGGGCCGGGCTTTGAACAAATGACTTCATGTTAAGCCAATAAATAAACAGGGTAAAGTAGCCGAAGATTACCGTGAGAGGATGCCGGTTGATCAGGTAAATCCGCCGCTCGTTCCTGGTCAACGTTAAAAATCGCGACTTACTGATCGTCGGGTACGATCCAATTCCCGTAATGGTCAATTTTGAATTGTTATTATGATGGTGCTCATGCGAACGGATCCAGATCGTGGTTGGCGCTAATAAATAAATACCAATTGTCTTCATCAACCACTCTGCTACCAGGGAGTCCTGAAGGATTGCACGGTGTTGATAATCATGATAAATGACAAACATGCGAACGTATAGTAGGCCACAGATGATGCTGCATGCCAATCGAAGTACCAAGGGGAACGTACTATTAAGCGTGGCCGCGAAAGCAAATGAGATCAAAAAGAGGGTGACCAGAAGCTCAAACCAACTTCTCAGTCGGTTTTCATGGGCAAATTCCTTGCTTGCCTGAAGTAATTCCTTACATGTTCGCATGATACTGGGTCGAGGGCTCGTTGAAATCGTTTGCAAGATAATCAAAAGTGAGGCAATTGCCCGGGGATGGTACGACGAACGGTCTATTGGCGCTTGTGTTTCCAGCGACGGTGCGACCACAACCAGATGGAAGGATCAATCAGGATTTCCCGTTCGAGCCGTTTTGTAAAGGCTTCTGAAATCTCATCCATGGTAGTGTTTTTGGGCTCAGCAAACAAGAGTTCGGGAAATACGTCGTAATATCCTCTGCGCAGGCGTCGTACATTCATGTACACCACAGGATAATTAAATTTTAGGGCTAATTTTTCCGGCCCGGTAAACACAGCTGTATCCTGGTGGAGGAAGGTAGTCCAATAGGCGTTCTCGCGGGAAGCCGTCTGGTCGGCAATAAATGCCGTGGCTGTAATGAGTCCCTGACTCCGGTTCGAAACCATATCGCGTAACGTAAGGTTTACCGGTGTAATACGTGTGCCGAACCGTGTGCGCATTCCGGACAACATTTTTTCAAAATAAGGGTTGGATAACGGGCGGTAGATCACGACCAATTGAAAGCGGGTGTTTAATGTAAAACTTGGTCCGGCCCATTCCCAATTTCCATAATGCCCCATAACGATGATGAAGCTTTTTTTCTCCTCGTAAAGCCGGTCAAGCCATTCGGCGCCATGGAAAACACAATGCTCACGCGCCTCCCGTTCAGTCATCCTTAGCGTTTTAAGCGTTTCCAATGTCAGGTCGCAGAGGTACCGGTAATACGCCGCGCTGATGGCTTCGATCTCGGGAAGGCTCTTGGATGGAAATGCATTTTTAAGGTTGTCAAACACCACTTTTTTCCGGTAGCCTGAAAGCCGAAGCAGATAATAAAGGACGTCGGACACAGCATACAGCGCCCGAAAGGGGAGTAGTGCGATCAGGTACAGAAGTGGATAGGTGAGGTAGAAGGAGAGAGCTTGCATCGGAAAAATCGGTTGCAGGTCGCAAGTTACCGGTTGCCGGTATTTTTCCTCATCTCTTGATTTGAAGTGTGAATCTCAATTGCTTAGTAGCATAGTTAAGCATTGAGCCGACGGACCGGCAACCAGTTCAGCGAAAATCTGCGAGATCTGCGGGAAACAACCCGTAGAAGTGCCGGATTTTGACTATCTTTGCGAATTCATTCAAAGCAAAACCACGTTTTTAGTGAGTACTAGCTCGGAAACCCGATTTTTGAACTTATTTCGCATTTACTTGTTATAATAATCAATGAGACAACTAAAAATCAGTAAGCAGATCACGAACAGGGAAAGTCAATCTCTGGATAAGTATTTGCAGGAAATTGGAAAAGTGGATTTGATTACCTCCGATGAAGAGGTAAAACTGGCGCAGCGCATCCGGGATGGCGATCAGATGGCTCTTGAGAAATTGACCAAAGCCAATCTCCGGTTTGTGGTTTCCGTAGCGAAGCAATATCAGAACAATGGTCTGACGTTGGGTGACCTTATTAATGAAGGCAACGTTGGTCTGATTAAAGCCGCCAAGCGCTTTGATGAGACGCGTGGATTTAAGTTTATTTCCTATGCCGTCTGGTGGATCCGTCAGTCGATCATGCAGGCCCTGGCAGAACAGTCGCGGATCGTACGACTCCCGTTGAACCGGGTAGGCTCGCTCAATAAAATTTCGAAGACCTTTTCAGATCTGGAACAAAAATTTCAGCGCGAGCCATCACCGGAAGAGCTGGCGGAAGTGTTGCAAGTGACGACGGAAGAAGTAGTCGATACGTTGAAAGTAGGCGGCCGGCATGTCTCGATGAATGCTCCCTTCGTTCAGGGAGAAGAAAACAGCCTGCTCGATGTGCTTGAAAATAACAGCGAAGAAACCCCCGATGCGGAATTGATGGTCGATTCATTGCGAAGGGAAGTACTGCGTGCACTTTCTACCCTCACCCAACGGGAAGCGGATGTAATAGCCTATTACTTTGGGCTCAATGGAGTACACGCTATGACCCTGGAAGAGATCGGAGAGAAGTTCAGCCTTACACGGGAACGTGTTCGCCAGATCAAGGAAAAAGCCACAAGGAGACTCAGACAAAGCTCAAGAAGCAAGACCTTGAAGTCCTATCTTGGGTAATAATATCTAATAAAATTAAGTAAAGATCAGCAATCACAAATCAGCAATAAACAATCAGAAATCCCTCAAACGCATTGTTTATTTTTTATTGTT
>DATHFS010000262.1:0-2665 GCA_035317975.1 Cyclobacteriaceae bacterium
TCGCTGGATTTTATAAGCCGGTACTTCCCACCGATGAGCGAAGCCGAGAAAACAAAGTATTGGGATGTTTTGCAACCTCGGTTTCAACGATTCTATAATTATTGTCTGGATGCACGGGCTACCAACCCGGCCATTGTTCAGGATATGTACAATTATCAAATCGCCACGAAAGGATTGCTGCTCAATTCCACCAATAAAATTAAAATGGCAATCTTCTCCAGCGGTAACGCTGATCTTATTAAAGATTACATGAGTTGGTTGGATAAAAAGGAAGCCCTAGCGAGATATTATTCACTTTCAAAAGAGGATTTAAAAGATCAGAAAATAGATTTAGTAAATCTCGAACGGGAGGCCAACGATATGGAAAGATCCCTTTCACAACGTTCATCTGATTTCTCACAAGGTTACACGGCCGAAAAAACCAGTTAGGAAAATATTTCAGCATTGTTAGGCGATACGGAGGCCGTGGTCGAGTTGATTCGCATCCATTCCTTCGATAAAGACTTTACGAGTGACTCCAAATATGCGGCGTTAGTCCTGACTAAAAGTGCACAACCCAATTTAATCGTTTTGGATAATGGCAATCAATTGGAAACCCGTTATGCAAAATTCTATCGTAACGCTATCCAACAAAAAGTTGTTGATCAGTATTCCTACGATCAATTTTGGGCGCGCATTGAACCTTCATTGACAGGAAAGAAAACAATTTACATTTCTCCGGATGGAGTCTATAATCAAATCAATTTGAACACTTTGAGGAAAATCGGGGGTGATTTTGTAATCAATAAATTTGATTTGGCAATCATCGGCAATTCAAAGGATCTGATTGGTCTTAAATCGGCGAAGGCATCGGCAGCTAAGAAGGATGCTTTTCTGTTAGGGTTCCCTGATTACGGAGGTACCTCTGTGGCTTCATTGCCAGGCACCAAAGTAGAGGTAGAGGGCATTTCAAAAATTCTGAAAACAACGGGGTATCAAGTTTCCTTGTCAGAGCAAAATGAAGCTACGGAATCAAAAATAAAATCACTCAAAGGTTCAGCCTTGGTTCATATTGCCACGCATGGCTATTTTTTGCAAGATGCGGAAAGCGGTGCGGTTGGTGTTGATTCAGAAAACGCAAAAAATAATCCACTGCTTCGCTCCGGCCTTTTGCTAGCCGGCGCGGCAAAGACAATGTCAGGTGAGGTATTACCTAATCTCGAAAGCAATGATAATGGCGTACTCACGGCCTACGAAGCCATGAACCTAAATCTAAATGGAACAGATTTGATTGTGTTGAGTGCTTGTGAAACGGGTCTTGGAGATGTTCGCGCAGGTGAAGGAGTATACGGTTTACAAAGAGCCTTCATTGTTGCTGGAGCAAAATCGATGGTCATGAGTTTATGGAAAGTAGATGATACCGCCACACAGGCGTTGATGACAAATTTTTATACTAATCTTTCCAAAGGCGGAAGTAAGTTAAAGGCATTCAAGCAAGCGCAATTACAATTAATGTTGAAGTACAAAGAGCCCTATTACTGGGGTGCTTTCGTAATGATTGGGATGTGATTTCACATTTTGGACAAATGATCTGGCGTTTTCGCTTTTATTAAAAAGAATTAGGCAATAAAAAAGCCTCACAACTTTCGAAGTGAGGCTTAATTATAGAGTTAGGCTTGCCTGCCGAAGCTGGGCGAAGGCAGGGCAACGACCCGCCTACGCGAGGCGCTACGGACGGGCATGCTTACTCGGGTTTTACCCTAGTACCATCAGAACAAAGGTTAGGTGTTCTTAACGGCTCAAGATGTCATTGACTTTAGCCGACCAAGAATTTAGCAATAAAAAAAGCCTCGTATTTCTACGAGGCTTTAGTTTAAAAGTTAGGGCAACGACTTACTCTCCCGGGTTTTACCCTAGTACCATCAGCGCTGGTGGTCTTAACTGCTCTGTTCGGAATGGGAAGAGGTGGTCCCCACCGCCATAGTCGCCTTAAGTTCTTTAACTGTGATGCATTTGATTTTAATGATGGCAATGATGGCAATCATGATCGCCTGAACCCAGTTTTATTCGAAGAACGTTGAATTTGTATTTCATCATATGGATCACATGAATCACACAAATCACAGTTTAATATCGTTGACACACCGGAGAAATAAATAGTTAAAGTTGTAGTACATGCAACAAGCACGTAGATGAAAAATTGTTATTGTTAATTCGAAGCGCTTGGGCCATTAGTACCGCTCGGCTTTGCCATTACTGGCTTTACACCTGCGGCCTATCAACGTCATAGTCTCTGACGGCCCTTATATGGAAGTCTCATCTCGGGGCGGGGTTCGCGCTTAGATGCTTTCAGCGCTTATCCACTCCCAACGTAGCTACCCGGCTGTGCAGCTGGCGCTACAACCGGTACACCAGCGGTTGGTCCAATCCGGTCCTCTCGTACTAAGATCAGGACCCCTCAAACTTCCTACGCCCATCACAGATAGGGACCGAACTGTCTCACGACGTTCTGAACCCAGCTCGCGTGCCACTTTAATAGGCGAACAGCCTAACCCTTGGGACCTTCTCCAGCCCCAGGATGTGACGAGCCGACATCGAGGTGCCAAACCTCCCCGTCGATATGAGCTCTTGGGGGAGATCAGCCTGTTATCCCCAGAGTACCTTTTATCCTTTGAGCGATGGCCCT
>DATHFS010000263.1:0-11143 GCA_035317975.1 Cyclobacteriaceae bacterium
CCTCGTCGCACAAAAACCCTTGCCCAACATCGATACAAGGCCTTTGATCGGCCCCCACGGAATGATGTTTACCGGCGGAAAGCTGTGGTTCTCTGCTGAAGGTTCTAAGTCCGTTGGTCGTTATGATCCTGTTACAGGCAAGTTGGACTGGAGTATGGGAACAGGCCGGGACCGCACCCATATGATCTACGTGACAGGCGACGCTAAAAAGATCTACACCACTAACGTCAATGAAGGAAGCGTCAGCATTCTCGCTGATACGCTGCTCCCTCCGGGGATGACACCCATGGGTACGCCCGGCCAACCGCGCAGGGAATGGACTCATACTGTTATACCGGTGTCCAAGGGTTCAGAAGGATTCGATGTATCGCCTGATGGCAGGCAGTTATGGACTGCATCTGCCGGAGACGGGACCGTGTCGGTCGTCGACCTGACGACAAAGAAGGTGGATTTTGTAATTGACGCGAAAGTGTTGGGTGCCAACCGGCTTGTATTTACGCCGGATGGAAAGCGGGCGCTGATCTCCAGTCTGCGAAGCGGCGACCTTGTTGTCTACGACGTGGCATCCCGCCAGGAATTGAAGCGGGTGAATTTCGGTCACGGCGGAGCAGGCATTCTGGTGGACGAGGATGGATCGCGTGCGTTTGTAGGCTGCACCCCCGATAACTATGTCGCGGTTATAGATCTAAAGAAGTTGGAGGTGATCGGACATATTGATGCAGGACCCGGACCAGACGGTTTGGCGTGGGCGGTTCGACGTTAGCCTACCTCACCCCCAACCCCCTCTCCCCACCTACGCTGAGACAGCTTCGGTCGGCAGGCGAGACGGAGAGGGGGAGTTATTATGTTTCCATATTTTTTTAAATTTCTCACCTTCTCGATTCTCGATTCTCGCTTCTCGCTTCTCGCTTCTCAATTCTCAATTCTTACTTCTTACTTCTTACTTCTTACTTCTCCTCTGACATCACCGCCCACATCAAGCCTCTCGTAAACGCGATGTTGAATACGTCTCCCGTATACCCTCCGCCACCACCGCCCGAGGCAGGTCCTCCATCCATCTGGCGATTTTGCACTTTCGAGGCGTACTCGCGGTCATAGTCAAGGAGGTGAGCATGTTCGGGGAGAATACCTCGGGAGTATTTGTTTTTGAAGGCTGCCTGCATGACAGCGAACAGGTTACCCTGGCCTTCGTCGATGAAACATTCCGTGTACTTGTCGTAAGGAAGGTCGACCGTTACGTTGCGGTAGTGCATGTGGTTGATGCGGTCGCGTGATGCGAAGTAGTCGCAAACTTCGGCCGGATCTTCTCCCATTTCGCGTGTCACTCCGGGGTCGAATGTGATTCCGTTGGCCGGATGATCGACCAGGGCGATGAGCCGTTTCCAGTTCGCCACGTTGGCCATGATCTGGTCTGATTGATGCGCTACCTGCGCGACCGGGTCATTGGGATGAAGGGCGAGGCGCACTCCTGCTTTTTCCGCGACGGGTATTACCGCATCCAGAAAGTATTTGAGGTTGGCCCATATCGCATCGGCTTTATGGATGCCGATTTCCGGTTTAGCAGGAATGTCTTTGGCCCGGCTGTAATCATAGCCCGTCACGCCGGCGCCACCCCGTCCCGAAGTTTCATAGTATCCCTCGATGAGCCGGTCGACGTAAAAATTATACTCTACGGTGGGAAGTCCACAGGCTCCGGCGACACGGACCGACTCGCGGAAAACGTCTATGTCTGCGTCCCGGCCGGGCCGGGCGAGAACGATGGCCGGGCTTACGCTGTGCATCCGGATGAGGGGAGTGAGTCCGTTCTTTTTCAGGTGCTCCATACCGGAACGCATCTCATCTTCTTTCCATCCTGACATGCCCCCGCTGATGTTGATATAATTAACGCCAAGCTGTTTGATGCGCCGGATGCGGTCTTCATCGGCGTCGAGCGGACACATCATACAGATCTTCGGAGTTGCCGGTCCTTCGGAAGGCGGCCATGTTTTTTTGGAGTGAGCAGGCCTGAATTCGCTTGCTGCGCCGAAAGGAAAGACCGCGGTTGCGGCGGCGGCCTTGATGAAGTTCCTTCTGTTTTTTATCATGGCTGATACTGGATTTGGAGTAAGAGGTACGGTAGAACGACAGGGCAATGATACGAAAAGAAGAGGTAATGAGGGATTAATCACCCTTGGAACGACGGTAGTTAATCACTGAGATAGCCATCAATGTTTTGACAAAAAAAATTTTTAGCGGTACCTTAGAGTTTTCCGAAATGAAAAAGGTAGACATGAACAAAATCATGAAACAATTTATCAAGGCCACCAATGCCTTTGATGTAGACGTAGCACTCAAACTATTCGCCGATGATGCAGTGATAGACGATGTATCGGTGGGTGAAAAGTTTAAGAACAGGAAAGGCGTGCGTACCTATCTTGAGAAGTTTTTCGTTGGTTACCATACCGTAACCAGGTTAGAATCACTTGAGATCCTTGATGACAGGCATGCCAAGGCGCAGGTTGATTTTACCGGTAATTTCGGACATGAGACGGGCGTCTTGAGCGTGACCATCAACACCTCCGGTCTAATTATAGCAATCGATGCCTATCTTGATTAATAAAGTTAGGCGGTATCTAACAGCTATACTATCTGAAGCGACCTGATTTTGCCATCTTTTGTCTCAAAATGATATTTGATCCGTTGTGGGACTTCCTTCAACTCTGTGTAAATGTTTTGATTGCTACAGTCCCTCGCAAACCTCCGGGGGAGCAAGGCAGGTGGGTAAAACAATAGTGATCAGCCAGTTCGCTTAAATTTCGGTCCAGTACATCTACCTGGAGCTTGAATTGCCGGAAGACCGACAGCTTTGCGCAGTTTCACCATCGGCTACTTAATTCTCAATCTGGTGCAAGTGATGGCAAGCCCAGCTTTTTCTAACGATTCTAAAACCTGAGATGCAGTCATCGGTGGATTTCTTAGAAACGATACCTGTTGCTTAAATGCCGCTAAAGATTTCTCAGGGTTCAAATCGATCAGATTGGCGATGAAATTGTCAGGATGTTGAGCTTCGATCTCAAATTCACTTAGGTACTTTTCCGGGAAATGATCGCAGTAAATTTTGGAGAATGGATCATTCGTACCCTAATCCCAATTCTTGTGCCTGTTTAGATATGAACTTCAAACTGCTATTTCTTTGCTCATTCAATTTTTCATCATATTTCAATAAATCTTCAAGCAGTATTCTCCTATGACTGCCTGCCTTCTTATAGGGAATTGAGCCTTGCTCCAGTAATTTAACAATATGTGGCCTTGAGACATTGAGCATGTCAGCAGCTTGCTGAGTGCTTACCTCCGAATCCGAAGGGACGAGTGAAATGGACTTGCCCTCGGCCATATTGGAGAGGATGTTGAACAGTAAGTCAAGCGCTTTTCGAGGGACGCTCACAAACTCTCCACTTTCCTGTATTTTAATTTTCACCACATCAGGTTTTCTCCTTGAAATTGACGCGGCTGTCCTGGTAAGGTCAAAAACGGACTTTGTTGCAATTTTCTGGTCTTTTCGGGATGTCCTTCTAATTACAGCTTCCATATATATTCATTGTTTCCTCAAATATACTAAACGAAATAAACGAAACAAAGTTCCAAAGCAGACAATGTAAACAGCTGCCTGGTGCGGTGGAGTTTTTAAATGTCCTTAATCCTAAAGAATTAATTCCGGTGAAAGGTTGCTTCGGTATTGACATAAGTACGGTACGTCGTGGTCTGGTCATTCGAAATTTGAGACATTCAAGGATTATTATAATGTTTTCCGAAAATTATCTTACGATACAATACAAAAAGGCCGACAAATTAAAATGCGACACAATCTCAAGGTTGTATTTTCCACTCAATGTTTCAGGGATAGGTGCAAACCGTTTAGCAGTCTTACGTCAGTTGAACATACAACAGATGTGTAAGTTTCCGACCCTCTACCCTAGAACCAAATCAATTGCAAAATGATCGGAGGGATAATATGGGTCAGTCGCAGCCGCAAATGCTTCAACGCCTGGGAGATATAGTTTTCCACTGTCCGGTTGGAAATGTTCATTCGCTCTGCAATGCGTTGTATCGGTTCGTGTTCTATCCGGCTCATGCGGAAAGCGGTCTGGCACTTTTTCGGCAGTTCGGAAATGCGTTCGTCAATGGCTTGCTGCAGGTCCTTCAGCTCCATCAATTCCTGATTTGAATTGTCCGTTCTCTCCAGACTAAATAAGGTGAACTCGGCAGCGTATTTTTTCCGGACTCGGTCAGCGCGGATATAACTCAGTATCTTATGCTTGGCGGCCCCGTATAAATAGGATCCCAGCGAAGTGGTAATCTCCAATGATTCACGCCGGACCCAGAGCGAAACAAAAATTTCTTGTACAATCTCTTCACTGGTTTCTTTGACGTGAACCCGTCTGTAAACATACCTGTACAAACGATCGGCAAAGAAGTCATAGATCACCTCAAAGGCCTTCTGGTTTCCCTCTCTTAATGAAGGTAACAGATTGCGATGATCATATCCGTTGGGACTCATTGAGCCTAAATTAAGATTCTATTAAGAAACTGCGAAACATTTTAGTGAAAAAGTTTTCGCTTTTCTTCGCAACCGATTCCTGTGTTATAAATAATATGTCTTCTCACCGTGCTCAGATCCTTCCCTTACCCTGCCCTGTAATTGGGAGGAATTTAATTATTTCTCCAATTTGAAAAACCCTATTCTGGCTTGGAAAGTCGGTCGGACTTTAGTGAGCCTCCTCCTGTTTCTCATAGCTATACCATTTTGTTTTCGGCAAAAACCCTGAAACTTCAATAAATTCTGCCTTTCCGGGTTTCTCATTAAAAAAAAGTTTCCGGTGACTATGCCTATCGTCTCTCTGAGGCTACCTACACAATGAAAAGGCATTTCACTTTAACGCTGCCTTACAGCAAAAAAAGTTCGCAAGCCCGGAAATCAACTTTCCTGTCTGCGATTAAACCCATGGTTATGAAAGAACTTGAATTCAAGCGGCTAATAGAAAAATACCAGCAGGGCCTGTTATCCGGCAGGGAAAAACGACTGTTGGATGAATGGTTTGCTGCCATGGGTCACGACAAGGTCCACCCGATCTGGTCGGCAGAGGACAAACTTACCCTGAAGACAAAAATTCTGCAACAGATAGAAGAGGAGAAAATAAAGACAGAGGCCGGCGAAGAAAGTAGTTCCATTTCTTCGCGAAGACTGCCCGTTTTCTGGCGCAGAAGTCACTTCCAAGCCACCTATCGTATTGCGGCCTCCCTCTTCCTCCTGGCAACCGTTTCCTATTTCGTATGGCAATTCCGGCGAACGGAACCGGGTGCGGTGCAAGTTCTCCAGGCTACCGCTGTTGGTAATGTCAATAAAGTCCTGCTCTCCGACGGCAGCCTGGTATGGCTGAAGGGAAACAGCATGCTTACGTATCCTAAAGAATTCATTGGAAAAGAACGCCATGTCACCCTCCTTGGCGAGGCCCTTTTTGAAGTAACCAAAGACCCTTCCCATCCTTTCGTCATCCAGTGCGGAGAATTGACCACGACCGTATTGGGAACCAGCTTTAATATAAAATCGCACGAGAAGAACATTGAAGTAGTCGTGCTGACCGGCAAGGTATCCCTTACCTCCGTCAGTGATAAGCAAGGCATCGTTGTATTGCCCAACGAAAAAGCCGTTTACAACGGGTTGAACAAGCAACTTGTCAAAGTAGAAACGGTGAAAAAAGAAGAGAAAATAGCCACCGTGGCGAGTACGGAATACAGGATGGACTTTGACGACACCCGAATGGGCGAGATTATCCGAAGGATCGAGGGCAAATTCAACGTAAAAGTTATGATCAGCGACCCAAAGCTTGGCAATTGCATGATCACGGCTGATTTTACCGATCAGTCCCTGGATAAAACATTTGACATGATCTCCCAAGCCCTCGGCTTTGAATACGAAATTGATGGAAATCAAATATCACTCCGAGGTACCGGCTGCGACTCAGAGGGAGGGCCCGAGCAACCTAAAGCTTTAATTCAATAGCCATGAAAACAGCAGAAAAGAACCATTCTCCATGAAAAAAGGCCCCGACAAAGTCGGGGCCCCATTTAGTGCCCGCCCAGTCCCGGGTAAGGAAAAGTCGGGCAGCCTGTCTCATTCAACTACTTGAAATCAACAAACAATCAAAATTATGGAAAAAAATTCTACTTGCTTCAGACTGGCAGGGAAACTGCGTATCGGCCGTAGTTTTAGCATTGGCAGACTTCCGAGCCAGCCCGACAGAAGGAGGCTAATCTGGAATCTTATGAAACTATCGTTGGTACAGATCACGGTTGGAATGATCTTCTCCGGAATGGCAATAGCACATGATGACCGCGCCCAGGAAGTGCTCAGCAGGGAAGTATCATTGAACCTGAAAGAAGTAACGCTGAAAAAGGCCCTGAATGAGTTGGAAACAACCACGAAGGTAAAATTTGTATACAGCCGCAACCACCTTAAACTAAGCGATAAAGTTTCCCTGGTAGCGGAAAAGCGACAATTGGGCGAAATACTGGAGGAACTCCTTGCCCCGCGCAATATACAATTCAACGTACAGGACGGTAACGACTACATCGTACTCACCCTGCACAAGGACAATGGAGCTACTGCCGCAGTAGAAGAAAACCCCGAAAATGCGGTACATAGTGATGTTGCTGACGGTACCATAACCGGTACGGTCAAAGATGCCGCGACGCAACAAACGTTGCCCGGTGTGAGTGTTGTTGTTAAGGGCACAACGAATGGAACGGCCACGGATGCAAATGGTAAATACTCGCTCAATCTTGGACCGGGTGAAACTACGCTGAGCTTTAGTTTTATTGGCTACAAAACGATGACGGTAGAGGTGGGAGGAAGGACCAATATTGATATTTCACTGGAGGCGGATATTGCCATCCTGAATGAAGTGGTGGTGGTGGGGTATGGAACCCAGAAAAAAGTAAATCTGACTGGAGCCGTGAGTACGGTCAACTATGATGATCTGAAAGATCGCCCTACACAGAACGTTGCGCAGGCATTGCAAGGTGTTGTTAACGGTTTGAATATCAATACCGGTGCGGGTGGCGGGATGCTGGACGTTGCTCCAACGATCAATATCCGGGGTAACGGCACAATTGCTACAGCACCCGTAGGCGGAACGACATCGACCGGTTTCTCCCGCCCTGGCCCTGTTCCTCAAAACTCCCTTTCAACTCCATTGATTTTGATAAACGGAATTGAAGGAGATATCAACTCCCTCAATCCCCAGGATATCGAGAGTATTTCGGTATTGAAAGATGCTGCATCTTCTTCCATTTACGGTTCCCGCGCTGCTTTTGGCGTGATGCTGATTACTACGAAAAGCGGTAAAATGGGAAAGGATACGAAAATGCAGATCAGCTACTCGGGCAACATGCGTTTCTCCTCTCCGATAGGGTTGACCTCGTATGCCGATGCATGGTCTGCTTCTATGTATAATATAGAGGCATACGGCAACAGTGGTTCGGCGCCCACGTATCTTCAGCCGGCAACCATAGCGGGTCAAACTGCATTTCATAATGGCACGGGTCCTGAATGGGGTCCGCCCGACCCGCTTAATCCTAAATATTACCCTGCCTATTATGGATCGACCGACTGGAACAAAGCGCTGTATAAAAGCTCTGTTCCTGCATCGTCGCACAGTTTGAATATTCGCGGAGGAGGTGAAAATTTTTCTTACTACATCTCCGGCAACAGACTGGATCAATCCGGTCTGTTGAGGGCCAGCCCCGAGAATTTTGATCGTTCTACCTTAAATCTTAACCTGACTGCCAAACTCAGTAAGGAAGTAAAGTTGGAGTATATCGGTAATTTTAACTGGACCAAGTATGATGCTCCGAGTTATCTTCAATGGGGATTCTTTTACACCAACTCCCGCAGAGCTGCCTATCAGCCTTACCGGTATCCCGATGGCACGTATGCCAGCGATATGCCGATTGCTATTGCTGACGGTGGAAGGTACACGCAACACAAAGATCAGAACAATCACAAGCTGACGTTTACAATTAATCCGGCGAAAAATTGGAATATCTACCTCAACGGGAGCTCGAACATAGGAACGGACATGCAGGATGTAAACCAAAAACCTATTTTCCTGCATTACCAGAATGGGGAAAAATACGGGGTTGGGATCAACACGTCGGCTTACGGTCAGAGCATTGGTGATAGTTATGTGGGGAATAAAGTTTACCGGACTACGTACTACACGACCAATATGTACACCGACTATTTCAAGCAAACGGAGAGCGGCCACTACATTAAGGGGTTGGTCGGTTTTCAGGCTGAGCAAAATCATTTCAGCGGCTTCGGCGTGGGAAGAAGTGGTTTGATATCACCTAGTATCACTGCCCTTGATGCCGCCACGTCTGTACCCAGAGATGTCTTTGGAAATTCTCAGACCTGGTCCGCCGCTGGTTTCTTTGGCCGGATCAACTACAACTTCAAGGAAAAATACTTGTTGGAAGTGAACGGCCGGTATGATGGCGCGTCACGCTTTGTTGGCGACAAACGGTGGGGCTTCTTCCCCTCTTTCTCAGCGGGATGGAATATTACCAACGAAGAGTTCTTTCACCCTCTCAGTAATCACATCAGTCTCCTGAAAATACGCGGATCCTATGGATCTCTCGGAAATATGAATACAACGAACTTGTATCCATTCTACCCCACCGTACCCCTCGCCATTGGTCAAGTCAACCCAACGACTACCGTTAGCACGGGTCTCCCCAACAGCAGCGTAAACTGGCTATTGAACGGCGCGCTTAGTAACGTATCCGGTGCGCCCGGTTTGGTCAGTTCAGCGTTGACCTGGGAAAGAGTTCAATCCTGGGATATTGGACTTGACTACGGAATCCTGAACAATAGACTGACTGGAAACTTTGATATCTTCAGACGGACCACGATCGGGATGGTGGGCCCTCCGCCACCCCTTACCAACACGTTAGGAACGACTACCCCTCCTACGAACAATGCGAACATGTATTCCGCTGGTTTTGAGGTGCTGATCACGTGGAATAACAGCTTCAAATTGGCAAATAGTCCGTTTTCCTATAGTGCAGGCATAAATATGTCTGACGAAACGCAAACCATTACCAAATATAATAACTCAACACCCGGGTTCTATTCCTGGTACGCTGGCAGGAAAGTCGGGGAAATCTGGGGCTATACCACGGAGGGAATGGCAAGAACGACAGAACAAATGGCGGCCCATCTTGCGTCTCTGCCGAACGGCGGCCAAACTAATCTTGGACTGGTGTGGCAGGCAGGTGACATTATGTATAAGGACATGAACGGAGACGGTAAAATCACTTCGGGTAGTCAAACGCTCAAAGATCCGGGAGATGTTACCATCATCGGAAATGATCTTCCCCGTTACAAATTTGGTATCAATTTGTCTGCAGCGTGGAAAGGGTTTGATTTCAGGGTGTTCCTGCAAGGAGTTGCCAAAAGAGATATCTGGCCTGCGACGCAACGCGTTGTTCCGGGCTACTCTGACGGGGATTTTACCTTCTGGGGAATGGCAGGAGATCCTAACAACCAGCAGATCTTAACGCCCCATATGGATTTTTATCGTCCGGAAGGCGATCCGTATGGTGCTAATCTGGATGCCTATTATCCACGTCCCTACTCAGCCAGTGCGCAGAATCAGCTGACGCAAACCCGCTATCTGCAGAATGGCGCGTATATGCGTCTGAAAAACCTTCAGATAGGATACACGCTGCCAATGGCCTTCACCAAAAAAGCGCATATTCAAAAGGTTCGGATTTATGCGAGTGGTGATAACCTGCTGACGTGGACCAAACTGACAAAAGTCATCGACCCTGAAAGCTTTATGGGAATAAATAATACGGGGGGTGGCGCCGGATCAATAGGCACTGCCTACCCCATTAGCAGGGTGTACTCGTTCGGTGTAAACATCAATTTCTAACAAACTAATTATGAAAAAGATCTTATATACATTTTCATATATCCTGTTGCTAACGATACTTTCGAGTTCGTGCAACGATTTTCTTGATAAAGTGCCGGAATCCAAAATTACACCTCAGGCGTTTTTAAATACGGAGACGGATTTGGGAACGTATGCGATGGGCGGGTATCAATACTATGCCGGTTCTCCGTTCAATATTTTGCGGTTTGAATACCACAACGACATGTGGTTAAATACAAATAATGGTACGCCGACTACGTTTTGGCTTCCGGGTATAAAAAGAGTACCCGCCGATTTTGGTAGCTCCCAATCGCTGGGCGGCTGGGTCTTTAACAGAATCAGGAACCAGGTTTACTTTATTGAGCAAGTAATTCCCAAGTACAAGGCAGGTCTGATCTTAGGGAGTGATCCCAACATCAGACATTATATCGGAGAGGTGTATGTGAATCGCGCTGTGAATTATTTCGATAAACTCCAGATTTTCGGTGACTTCCCGATTATTAGAAAAACCTACACCGATGCGGACAAGCAAGCGCTGATGGATGCCAACAAACGCGTGCCTAGAAATCTGTTAGCACGGTATATTCTCGCTGATCTGGATACCGCGATCACGTATTTGAATATGAATAATAAGAACCGGACCACGAAAGACGTTGCGCTGCTGCTGAAGTCCAGGGTTGCCCTTTTCGAGGCCACCTGGGAGAAATATCACCAAGGCACCCCTTTTGTACCCGGTGGTCCCGGATGGCCGGGCGCTTCGTACAATCCTGGATTTTCTATCAATATTGATGCAGAGATCGATTTTTTCCTCACTCAGGCCATGGATGCAGCAAAACAAGTGGCGGACAAGTATGATCTGACTACCAACTCCCATGTGATGAATCCGGCGTACGGTGTAGGAGCGACAGGCGTGGGATGGAACCCGTACTATGAAATGTTTGTCTCCAAAACCGATGCGTATCCTGAAGTTCTGCTTTGGAGAGATTATGACAGAAGCCTTGGTGTTTATCATACTGCCGGAGGTTCCATGTCTTCTGGTCCGAATAATGGTTGTGGGATAACCAAGCAGGTAATTGATGTCTTCCTGATGCAAAACGGATTGCCTAAATATGCTCCCGGATCGGGTTTTGGACTTGACTCGACCATTATGCTCGAAAAAGCAAACA
>DATHFS010000264.1:0-3116 GCA_035317975.1 Cyclobacteriaceae bacterium
ACAACACTCATCGAGGGCTTGGTAGCCAATCCCAACTTTACATGGGAGCGGTCCAATAACTCGAATATCGGACTGGATGGTACCATGCTGAATAACAAGCTTGATTTCACTTTGGAATATTTTTATAACAAGCGGAGCCAGATGCTCATCTCCAAACTCGGATCAACGCCTGCATCGACGGGGATTGCTGATCGGCTGCCTCCTGTTAATGCTGGAAAAATGGAAAACAAGGGATTTGAATTTACCCTTGGATATAATGGCCAAGCTTCAGGGCTAAAATACAGGGTCGGCGTCAATGCAGGGTATAATAAAAACAGGGTCCTTTATATGGATGAGATAATAAGTGCCCCTTCTTATCAATGGCAGACTGGCCATCCGTATGATGCATTCCTGGCTTATAAGTCGGACGGTGCATTTAAAAACCAGGGAGAGATCGACAATGAAGCGATTGACTATAGCGCCGTTACATCGAAACTGCTGCCGGGTGACATGAAGTTTGTTGACTACAACCACGACGGTAAGATTGACGCCAACGATAAGGTGAGGTTGGACAAGAATACGGTCCCTAATTTCAATTTTGGGGTCACCATGAATTTCCAATATAAAAACTTCGACTTATCCATCCTGTTTCAGGGCGCTACCGGGGCCCTGCTTCAGTTCGGAACGGAATCCGGAGACATAGGAAATTATTTGAAATATAGCTACGACCACCGGTGGACCATCGACAATCCCAGCAGCACGGACCCCCGGTTGGCGATCCGCGGAGACACGTACTACACAGGTGGTAATTACGGGTCCAACACCTATTTCTTATATAATAAAAACTACATCCGTTTGAAGAATGTGGAATTAGGATACAATGTTCCGACTGCCGTTGGAAAGAAGGCAGGTATAAGCAATTTGAGGGTCTATGTCAACGGGCTTAACCTCGTCACCTGGGACAAGTACAAGATCTTTGACCCGGAGGCGACCAATGGGGCGGGTTCATACTATCCGCAGGCACGTATTATCAATACTGGTCTCCGTTTAACTTTCTAACAGAATGCATTATGAAAAAGATAATTAAGATCGGATTTATGCTGGCGTTGATGGCATTTCCGTTTTCGTGCAATACTGACTTTTTGAATACGAAACCGACGGCTTTGGTGCCGGCGGCAACCACCTGGAGTGATGGTCCTCTTTCGCAGGCTTTTGTATTTGGTGTTTACAGCTATCTGGGCTACGGTGGCTTTGAAGAACAGATGCTGGCCGCTTATACGGACGAAGCGATGTTTACGCATGCAGGAAGGAATATCAATACGTTTAATGAAGGAACAGAAAGTCCTTCCAACCTGGCGTGGACCAGTGGCACCTACGCGTGGACTCAGCCTGGCAGCAATAGTTCCCCGATGTACGGGGCCATACGCGCGGCGAATACGGCCATTGTAAATCTTCCAACCGCAACCTTCACGACGGTAGACAAGGATATGCTATTGGGGGAAGCCTACTTCCTGAGGGCTTATTTCTATCACCAGTTGACGAGGTTTTATGGTGGGGTACCCATCATTGACAAACTCTATAAATTGGATGAAGATTATAGCATCGCAAGAAACACCTATGAGGAGTGTGTGAATTTCATCTTAAGCGATTTGGATCAGGCTGCGACATTGCTTAATGGAAAAACTACTGCTCCCGGCAGGGCCTCCAAACTTGCCGCGCTGGCCCTCAAGGCGCGCGTGTTGCTGTATGCCGCCAGTGATTTGCATGATATGCCTACTGCATCAATAAAATCAAGTACCATTTCGGGATTTGCCAACCTGGGGCTGCTGGGATACACGACGGGTGACCGTACCGCACGCTGGCAGGCTGCTAAGGATGCTGCCAAGGCAGTGCTCGATCTGATGAGCGGCTACAAACTAGGCTTGCCTGCCCCCGCCACTTCTGCAGAAGGGACAGCAAATTATATTTCTTTGTCGCTCGGTGGTGGAAGTAAGGTCGCTGATGCGGCAGCAGCAGATGAACTGCTCTTCTTAAGGAGTGAAACGGGACTTTATACTGCTGAAAATAACTGGCCTTTGGGCGGAATTCACTTTGGCATTAACAATGGTCCCAATGGCTACCACAACTGGGCCGGGAATACTCCCATACAGCAATTGGTAGACGATTATGAGATGATGGATGGGTCTACGTTTGATTGGAGTGATCCGGCGAAGGCCTCGGATCCATACAGCAACCGCGATCCTCGTTTCTATGCGACGGTTTTATATGATGGGGCGGCTTGGAAACCTCGTCCGTCGGATGTAGCGATCCTCGATCCCGTTAGCCAGGTTCAAACCGGGTACTATGACGATGGCAAGGGAGGCAAAATCAATGGAATCGATACCCGGGAATCGGTCGTTGAGAATTGGAATGGAAGCCGGACACATTACTATGTGAGAAAGTTTATCGATCCGGATCCGGCCGTTGTTGAAAATCAGTCCGGGTTCCAGGTGGTGCCCTGGCCGTTCATACGGTATACCGAGGTGGTACTTAACTACGCGGAGGCTTGCATCGAGTTAGGACTGGATGTCGAGGCGAAAGTCTGGCTTAATAAGATCCGGTACCGAGCCGGTATGCCTGCCATAACGGAGAGTGGCACTGTCCTGCGCGATCATTACAGAAATGAGCGCAGGATAGAACTGGCCTATGAAGAACACCGCTATCACGACGCACGCAGATGGATGATTGCCGCTACAACACTGGGCAGGGGCATAAAGGACATGCACGTGGATGCGATCTTAAAGCCGGGGGCGACTCCCCTTGTTCCTTACCGGTACGACAAAACGGTATATAACTACGTCTACACGGCGGAGGACAATACATCCAATGAAACCAGGACGTGGGTCGACAAAATGTACTTCAGACCCATCGGCAGGGATGAGATGAACAGAAACAGTAAATTGATTCAGAACCCGGGATATTAACCCGGCTCGTTATGTTCCAATTGAAAAATCTATCCCGGATAACGGGATAGATTTTTTGTTTTTACTATGAACTCAGGCATGATGCAAATTTTAAAAAACACCATCTCGGCGTTATGTTTGATGCTTGTATTTGTTTTTTTAAAATTTGCATCATGCCTGAGTTCATAGTAAAAA
>DATHFS010000265.1:0-8820 GCA_035317975.1 Cyclobacteriaceae bacterium
GAGGCGCTTGCTGGTGGCGTCCCAGAATTTAACACCGGCCTTTTTCGCTTTCCGGCTGCTCATCCAAACGCCTGTGACCAGGGATGCCGCCAGCACGACTACGGCGATTCCGAGGAGCTGGATAATGATTTGCTGATCCGAAGTCACACCGTAAGTAACCGGGGATATCAGGAAAGACGCGGCAAGCGCCCCGAGCAGAGCATAGATACCGGCCAGTATCCCCGACAGGCCGCTGAGCGAAATAAATTTAACCGAGCGTTCCATCAGCTTGCGGATGGACTCGAGGTCCTTTTGGTAGGCTTGCTTTTCTTCCATTGAAAGTACTTTTAGTTACAAAGTTAGTATACGCAATCGACTCATCAAAGGTTCTTTTGGTGATTTTTGAAAGATTTGGAGGGATGTTGGAATTTTAGGGGACAAAGCCTTAATATTGCATCCCAATTCCTCTCTGCCCTGACGATGTCGGGGCCGGTTAGGCATCTGGCAATGACAAATTCCTCCTTAGCTCAGCTGGTTAGAGCATCTGACTGTTAATCAGAGGGTCCTTGGTTCAAGTCCAAGAGGAGGAGCGGAAAATATGGGGCAGTCACATCAGGTGTGGCTGCCTTAATTTTTAGTTAAGGAATTAGCCTTCATTATCGTCTGTCTCCGAGGCATCAAGTTCTTTCAAAATTTTATTTACGTCTTCCTCCGTTGCAGTAAGCTTTGCCTTACAGACTTTAATGAGTTGCGCCGCCCGCTTCACTTTTTCGGAAAGTTCGTCGACGGATATCTCCCCTTGTTCGATCTCAGAAACGATTTGCTGAAGTTCCTCAAATGCTTCCGTATAGCCTATTTTGTCACTCATTCCTTTGCTGATTGGTTGGTTGATTGAACGACGCTAATAATGTTTCCTTCGAACAACGTGGTGCTTACCGTGTCGCCACTTCGTATCGTGTGCGTATCTTTTATTGCTTCTCCGTTTAATCGTGTAATACTGTACCCCCTTTTCAAAACAACCTGAGGGCTCATATTGATTATATTTTTATCTATGTTTTTAAGCTCCATTTGCGTCTGCTTACATTGAAGTGAGGCGTGAGCAAACAGTTTATCCTTCCATTGCAAAACCAGGAGTTTGAACTGGCTAATCTGCGAACGGGTGTGGTGAAATACGGATTTTAATAATTCCCGGACTTCGTTGCGATTTGCGGTCAGTATGTTTTCGGTCACGGAACGAAATAGTTTTAATTCTGAATGCAGCTTGCTTTTTGCGTCCCTAATCAGTTGGTGAGATGTATCAATAATTATCCTTTCTCCGTCTTGCAGCGGAATAGAAAAATTATGAAAGTGTTGAAGGAGGAATTCCGCCAATTTCGTCGGCGTAATTGCATTTGAAAAGGAAACCATCTCTGTTACCGTTTCGTTGGTTGCATGTCCAATGCCCGTTATAACGGGAATGGGAAATAGAGCAATTTCTTTTGCAAGTTGGTAATTATTGTAGCACGACAATCCAATATCACCCCCTCCACCACGAATTATTGCTACTACGTCAAAATGGCTTTTTATTCGCTTTATTCTTCTGAGTTGATGGCATATTGCCTCTACTGCCTTGTCGCCCTGGAGCAAGGAGGGAAAGAGCAAATGAAAGAACGCATAATTCCACGAATTTGTCTCAATCACTTTCAGAAAGTCGACGTACCCCTTGCTGGTCTCAACGGAAATGATGGCTATTCTTTGCGGGAGGAGCGGAAGTTTTACTGTTTTGTTCCTGTTGAAAATTCCTTCCTCCTGAAGCCTGCTGATGGCCTCTTGTTTTTCCCGTTCAAGGTCACCCAATGTGTAGCTTGGGTCAATATCCAAAATCCAAAGAGCCAGTCCATGACCAGGGTCAAATGATACTTTAGCGAGAAATAGTATTTTTATTCCATCTTTCAGGGGTTCTTTTAAGACTACTTTGAAATTATTATTCGCTCTGATGTAATCGTCTTTCCACAAGTGAGATTTGATTTGGGCAATTACTTTTCCGTCCTGCTTCTCAACAAGTTCAGGATAGCAATGTCCGGATTGCCCGTAAAAATTGAGCTTGTTCATTTCCGCTTTCACCCAAAACGCGCTCTTGTACCTTTCGGAAAGGGTCTTTTGTATGCTCTGGGTTACCTCGAGTAGGGAGAAAATTGTCTTATCGTTTGTTTTTTCCGGCATTCCTTGCGTTTTCTTAATTAAGAATCAGCTCGCAATCAATCAATTTTTTTGATTGATTGCAAGACGGGGAGGTGATAATCAGGCGGTTGCAAATCTGCCACTTCCTGGCTTTTTATTTGCGGCATCTCTTCAATACTTTTGTAGCGAATAGATCTCCACATTCAACACGTGAAAAGAGATTTACTTTTATTCCTTATTCTGCTCAGCGGCAATGCCTTTGGCCAAAATTTCCGGATTGGGAACCCTGATCTATCCCTCGAACAGGATTTTCCGCTCGTTAGCCGTAAGCCCGTTCGGGATCCGAATTTCAGATGGGATATGAGCGGGCCGATTCAAGTGCAAATTAATGATGGCCTGAGCAATTTCGATGGTAACGATCTGGAACTGGCTCTCAAAAATTTTCGGGAAGCCGTAAGAATCAATCCCTCCCTTTGGCTTGGCTATTACCTGATGGGTATTACCCATGAAACTCAAAAGAATTACAAGGCCGCAGTCGAGGATTACGAACGAGCACTTGATTTAGTTCCGGCTAATGAGGATGTCCATCTCGCTTTAGGAATTGTGTACTATGAGGCAGGTGGATTTTCGCAGGCCATCAAGGAATATCAAAAAGCGATTGATCTTAACCCCAGATTGATACAGGGCTACTACAATCTGGGCGTTGTTGCATTGACGAGGAATGACCGGTGGCATGCTAACCGCTATTTTGAACAATGTTTGGAGATCAATCCGAATTTTGCTGCCGCCTACAATACCATGGGATACATGGCATACATTTCCAGGAAATATGACGACGCATTGGAATTGCTTAGTAAGGCATTGAGGTGTGATTCAACGTTTTCACCTTCCTACTTATTGAGGGGCTTCGTATGGAAACAAAAGGGCAATAACGCTAAATGGCTTGAAGATTGGGATCTGGCACTACGCCTTAATCCTACCAGTGCCTTCCTTCACTTCTTCCGTGCCTTTCCCTATATCACAATGGAACGGTATGATGACGCATTTATGGACCTGAAAAAATCATTGGAGAGTGTGGATATAAATCAGTATCGCGGCGCACAAACGGCACTTGACAGGCAAATTGATCTCAAGTTTGCCGCCCAATACCTTATCCGTTATGGTTACGGCTTGCCGGAACAAACATTCAGCTCGTTAAAAAAAGGATTTTGCCAACTGATCATGCAGGAACCTGAAAAAGCACTCCCAACGATCAAGGCAGCCACCAGGGAGCCTTCCGCTGTTGCTCTTTTTCTGGAAGCCCTTGCGCTCGAGCGACTCGGCCAGCACGACTCGGCTTACGTTTATTATGACCTCGTTGCGCGTATGGACAAAGAAAATTTTGACGCATTTAAGAAGCGAGGTATGTATCGCGCCGCATTGCATAATTTCGTCGGAGCTTATTCCGACTTTGAGCAAATGATGCGCATTGACAAAAGTTCGTACTTTGCTTTCCGCCTACGCGGAATGATCAAACTTTATCAGGGAGAATATATAGGGACCATCATTGATCTGACCCACTACCTTCAAAATGATTCCACCGACGCCGAGGTCTTGAATCTGCGTGGTCAGGCAAGGTCAAAAGTGGGTGATTTTGCCGGCTCCAACAAAGATTTGCAAAAAAGCGCCATGCTACGACCCGGAGACCCAGCGCCGCTTCTGGCCATATCTTACAATTTCCTTGCCCTCCGCGATACGTTGAATGCGATAACCAGCATAGAAAATTATTCTTCACGAATGAATAAGAAAATCATCCGCCCTCGTGGTCCTTATGCGAAATATTTTATCACGAAAATTGGTGCGGGCTCAGGTGGGGGATTCTCAAATGCAAAATTCGCGTGCTACACCGAGGTGGCAAAGATGTATATTAGTTGCAGGACCTGGGACAAGGCGGACAAGGAACTTGACTCTTTAAGAGATTTGCTGTGGAGCCCCAATCCTCAAAACAGAAAAGAATACTCTACCCTGCATCGCTTGCGCGGGTTTAGGAACTTCGGTCAACATAACTATAAAGATGCTATTAAGGAACTCAGCAAATCATCAGAAACCGATCCCACAAATTACGAAGCTCGATACGTTTTGGCAATGTCCTATGAAATGAGTGGTCAGAAGAAAAAAGCAATGGATGCCTTTAAACAAATAGTTGCATACGCTGATTCTGAATCTCACTACCAGAGGCTTCTAAAAGAAGCCAAATAATTTCATACGTTAAGTCACCTATACATTGACAAATAATCCACGACCAATTCCGGTGCCTGTCGTTTAATGCCTATTATTTCCTCCATAGTGAGGATTTTTTGCCCCATGTGACAGCTGATACATACGTATTCTCAACGTCAGAGGCAACCTTGCTCATGGCACCCTTATTTCAGTGACGGGCCGGGATGTCAAATCATCCTTCACTAAAACCAAAAGACCATGAAAAAAACAATGATCCTTATTCTGCTAGCAATTGCCGCGTATGGCGTTGCCAGTGCACAGTTGCCGAAAGTCGTCGCCAGCGACAAAAAAGGATGGCATAAAATCGGGGAAACCACCGTCAATTTCCAAAAGGAGACCGACGAAGTCATCATCCTGGTGGCCAACCGCTTTGCCGCCATCCAGTTAAAAGTGGAAGATGCGCCCATCAATCTGATCAGCGCAGAAGCCTATTATGAAAGCGGCGACAAACAAGATCTGAAAATAATGGGGTCGATCAAAGCTCCGGGCGAAAGCGACGTCATCAATTTGAATGGCGGGGAACGTACGCTGAAGAAAATTGTTCTCGTTTACAAAACCATACCTAACTACAAGGACAAAAATGCCCATGTCGAGATATGGGGACTAAAAACGAATCCGAAAATCTAGTGTAGAGGATAGTCCAAAAAAGCCGCCAAGCTATCTTGTGCGGTTTTTTTATGCCTTTTTTTCTTTGGCAGGGGGTGCATGATTCGGGATCTCAATGGTAAAGGTGGTGCCGGTCCCGACCGCGGACTCCAGCCCGATCTTGCCATGGAGTTTATCGGCCGCCTCTTTAACGATGTAGAGCCCTAAACCAGAACCTTCATTTTTGGTAGTGGCACGGAAAAACATGTCGAAGACTTTCGGCAGAAGTACCGCATTGATGCCAATACCATTATCCTGAAATACCAGCTTCGCTTTCGTCTCATCGATCGTAACCGTAATGGCCAGAAAAGGAGGTTGTTTATTTTGATCAAGGTACTTTATCGCATTTGAAATCAGGTTCGTCAGGATAACGGACACCCGGTAGTAATCAGAATAAAATGCAATTCGATCATCCACTGAAACTTTCTTATCCAGTAATTCAAAGCCCAACATGAATTGCATCTTATCCAGCGTCTCTGCAATCAATTTATTGAAATCGATGGGACCGATTTGAAGTTCCTGGCGCGCGTTCCGCGAATAGTCAAGAATTTCTTTCACCGTGTTGTCCAGCTTATGGATACTGTCTTCCATCATCTTGTGGTATTGATGGACATTCTGATCGGAGCTTTCATGTTTCACCAGGTTCAGCAGACCCAGTACAGACATGAGTGGCGCCCGTAAGTTATGCGATACACTGTAGACAAAACTGTCAAGTTCATTATTGATCTTTAGTAACTCTTCATTGCGCGCCGCTAATTCAGAAATCGCCTTTAATCTGGACATTTCTGATTTCTTATGCATCAGCGCCTTCTCAATGGCGCTGGGCAACCTGCGTAGATTCGATTTAAGAACATAATCGTCGGCACCCAGCTTTATACAATTGACTGCAAATTCATCTGACACCGCCCCCGTTACGAGAATGAACGGGATATTTAAATGTTTTGCCAGGCATAAATTCAATGCCTCTGTCGAATTGAATAGCGGTAAGGAATGATCCGAAAGGATGACATCCGGATGGTACATGTCGAGGGCCTCCAGGTATTTTTCTTTGGTATCCACTCTTTTCGTGTCGATTGGCAAATCGCCTTCTTCAAGGGTATTGTTGATAATTTCAAAATCGTCCACATCGTCCTCCAGGCAAAGTATCTTAAGTGTCCGTTTCATCCGCTTTCTGATTGAACAGGTTATCCTATGATGTTGATTAAAAGAATGTTCCACGAAGAACAGCTACCCGGCAGGGTATTCATGGTCAACCCTGTAGACTATATTCCACAATAAGTCGAAATTAAAGCACGCTTAATCCCAATAACAATAGAACAACAACCAATCCCAGGACATTGGCGAGCTTACTGGCATTCGGGTGGTCATCGACCTGTATCAATTCCTCCACCGGTGTCCGGTTCAGGAGATCCATCCATTCCTGTCCACCTGAAACAGGGAGGTAGATGGTCGCGGCGTGTGGTTTTCCGTTCTTGATCGCCGGCAATAACCTGTTCTCAAACAGCTTCACGGCCTTCAACGCCCGGTCCTTCATTCCCGGACTGTCCGAATTTTGCACCTGGTATTTGATCACCTTGCCGGTTGCGTCTACTTTTATTTTCACGACCGGCACATTCCCTTCAGGAATGTCCGCATTTTTGGCAAGCAACACAAGCAGTTTTTTGATCCCTCCCGGGTATGAAATGGTCCTTTGAAAGTGGGCCGGATAGGTCAGCGTCCGTTCAAAAACCCCGTTCAACGACGTGAAGGAGCCGCGATCCAGGATAAAGGAGTCGGTGAACAAGGAATTCAACGATATGGTAATTTCTTTAGGGTAATCCAGTTCGACGGATTGATCGTCGGAAAAATGAATTCGTTTGATCAGCTTTCCATTTTCATATCGCTCCTCGTCGGTCTTCCCTTTACCCCTATCCTGATAGGTCCATGTTCCCACCCTTCTGCCAAAATGAAACTCGCCGTTCAGGATGCCTTCCTTCCAGGTCGGCTGAGAAACTAATCCGGAGATATAGAAATAGGCGAGGGTGAACGTTCCGGTACCTCCTTTTACCCTGACCTCCTTGTTTTCATCTTTCAACTCCCAGATGGTAAAATCGGAATTCAAAAATTCGATCGTGGACTTCAGTGTACGGTCATTGAAATATTCATTTTGAAGCCCCCGCCTCTCCCCTTTGGCATAAAAGCCTTCAGCAATGAGTTTGTTTTCCTTGTCGTAGTCTTTATAAATCCCATCGAAAACCATTTCATTCAGATCAACCGTCGCTTCTCTTCTGAAAAATGACTTTTCGGGGGTTGTTAATTCCCAATTCATCGTATAATAAAATACAGCCTTCGCGGGGAGGGCCTGGCCCTGACCCGGTACGGAAACCGGTTGAGCCAGGAGACCACTGGTATTCAATAGAATAACCAGGGTCCAATGGAAACGATAGTTCATCAGGAAATCAATGCATGTGACCATGAGGTTACTCAATTCCCAAGGTATCCGTTTTTTTAATAAGTTCGCAACGGCAACCCTCAAAATGACCGATTTCATAGTAAAACTCAGGAGCCGCAAGATCTTCTACCTGCTTACCTGGTTGACGAGAATACTCTTGTGCATTGGCTTTTTGCCTCCCGGTATCAAGAAAATAGCACGGCTGCCTTTTACGGCGCTGGGCCTGGAGGCTCCCGTCGGCTATTTTTTCGATGCCCTTTATAATTCGGGCTTTTACTATCAGTTCATTGGTTGGGCACAATTGATGGCTGCCATCCTCCTCGTTATACCCCGGACGGCCACGGTCGGTGCGCTGATCTATTTTCCGATCATTACCAACATTTTTGTACTCACCGTTTCCGCACGCTTTGCAGGCACACCCTTTGTTACCGGAACGATGGTGCTGGCCAATGCCTATTTGTTGTTGTGGGATTATCAAAAACTGAAAGCGTTATTTTGAAGGGAAAGGCGCGTTTGATGGAAAAGGACACAAAGGACACAACGAACCACAAAGGGGGACGAAGCAATTTTTAAAAGGTGATTGCTTACGTCGTGTCCTCCGTGGTTCTTTGTGTTCTTCGTGCCTGCCCCGGCTTGTCGGGGTCCTTTTTCGCCAAAAGCCAACCGACGAATCACTAAAAATAAAATTATAAAGCGAAAAAAAACGCCATCATTATAATGATGGCGTTCTATCGACGATCGCTAACGACCTTGAATCAGCGGTCAGACTTTTACTCGTTCACTCAAATGATTGATCGATTCTTTTCCCCGCTCACTCACTTGATTGATCGATTCCTTTCCTCTCTTGGCGAGGTGATCAATTTTTTCATTGAACTGATCGCGGAGCGCACCGACCGATCCTTCCACATACTGTTTCAGGCTCTTTTTAAGTTTTAAAGAACCTTTTCCAATTTTCTTCATCGTTCTTTCTCCACTCGCCGGTGCGAGCAAAAGACCGGCAGCAGCGCCCAATATGGCACCAATCATCAGGCCTCCAATTAAATTTTTTGCATTCATATCGTTATCGTTTTTTGGTTTTCCTTCTCACGTGTTGTGAGTCATTCTCCTCAGGATAAAAAAAGGATGCCAAATCGGAATGGGCCTTTTCGAACCATTCACTGGCTTTCCGTTGAACGGGTGAGTAGCAAAATCCACGGGTTGCTTAAAATGTACCCGACGCTGCATCAATCACCAGAAAGGGTTAATACCTGCCGTAGACTATTCTCCACAGGGGGGTTGCCGGTGGGTTGGTTGGGCCTCCACCCCCGCCTACGAATCTTAATACTCCGCCAATTTGAAATTCACGT
>DATHFS010000266.1:0-2855 GCA_035317975.1 Cyclobacteriaceae bacterium
CCGTATCACGGACTTGATCGGGTGGCCTCCCTACCTGAAGACAAAAGTTTTTTTGTATAACTCCATTACCGATTTGCAACAGAGCAACATCGGTCTTAATCATACCCAATTTAATGTCGGTGGGGAAACGGAATTCATCAAGCCGTATGTTGAAATTGCTCATCCCGGTACGCTGGATGAATTCAAAGAGGAATTGATCTATAAGGTATCCGACCTGATGGTGAATGAGATGATGTTTGGCGGCAGTCTCAAAGACATGTTCCAGAATGCCGTGCTGCTGAACATCCCGGATTGGTTCATCGATGGAGCTTCGTTGTATGTTGCCAAAGGATGGAACATCGAAATGGATGACTACGTAAGGCAACTGGTCCGCAGCAAGAAAGTCAATAGGGCACTGAAGCAGACCGGCAAGGATGCCCAACTGGTCGGGCAATCCATCTGGAATTATATTGTTGAAAAATACGGCAAAAGCAGCATCTCCAACATCCTCAACTATACACGGGTTATTCGCAACGAACAAAAAAGTATTTTGATCACGCTCGGGATACCGTTCAAGCAATTGTTGACGGACTGGCAGCAGTATTACTCGCTGATCGAGAAGCGGGTGGGTGAAAGTTATGTCGCGCCGCAGGATTCCCTTAAGTTCAGCCAGCCCCATCATAAAGCGACGGTTTATACAACGGTAAAGATCAGTCCGGATGGAAAAAAAGTCGCCTATGCTGAAAATTATCGCGGAAAGTTTACGGTGAAGGTGAGATCGCTGGATAACGGGAGAGAAACCGTCATTCTCAACGGAGGCAATAAGGTGATCAAACAGGATGTTGATTTCAGGGTTCCCTTGTTAAGTTGGGCCGATCAAAATACGCTTGGGGTCATCGGCATCAAGAACGGGGAATATATTTTCTGGCTGTATGATCTCAACAGCCGGAGTAAACTTCCACGTACCTTAAACAAGTTCAGCAACATCCGCAGTTTTGATTTTTCCAGTAATGGCCGTCTTGCGGTGATCAGTGCGGACCAGCTGGGTCAAAACGACTTATACTTACTCAGCAGCCGCCGGGATCGGACCCAGCGCCTGACGAACGATGCTTTCGATGATCTCGATCCTTCTTTTATCCCCAATACCAATAGCGTTGTTTTTACTTCCAATCGCACCACCGATACCGTGCTGACGAACAAGACGCCGGCCCTTCAAAAACTAAGTTCCAACTATAATCTCTTTATGTACAACCTGGACACCAGCACCAATGTGGCCATCCGGGTGACCAATACATTAAGTAAAGATTTTTATCCTCACGCTTCAGATGAAAATAGTTTTTATTTCCTCAGCGACCAGCGGGGTATCGTCAACTTGTTTAAATTCACCCGGTCGACGGGCATTTATACCCAAATCACCAATTTTAATTCGAGCGTAAAAGACTATGATCTCGATTTTGCCAATCACACGTTGGCCATTGTGATGACCAAAAATATGAAGGAAGACATTTTCTTGTCCCGCAATTTCAATTTAGATCACCAGATCTTTACCCCGGCCACACGCCGCAGGGAGGTATTGCAGGCCAAGGCAATTTCTGAAAAGCGAAAGCAGGAAGCATCCACCAAAGCGATGTCGATCAAACAATTGATCAATTCACGTCTGCGGGAAAAAAATGATACTACCCGGCAAGGGAAGCCGGTAACACTGCCCCCGGCGGACAGCACGCATGCACCAATAAAGAAAGGGGAAGTCAACACGGACGATTATACATTTGAAGAAGCTCCCTCCACGGTTAAAAAAGAGGTCCCGGTAATCAAGAATGACGAGAAAACGGTTAACACGGAGGACTACGCATTTGAGGAGGAGGCGGTGAAAGGAAAACAGCCCAGCGAAACATTTTTGACCCGGTATGCGAAAGCCCGTGAGAGTACCCGGATCAGTGGACCCTTTCCGTATGAGTCCAAGTTCACGTATGAAAACCTGATTACCAATTTTGTCATCGATCCGCTGAGGAGCTACAGCATCCGCCTCGAAACCCAGATGAATGACATCCTTGAAAATTACCGGTTTTTTGGTGGGGTTCAAACCGCGTTCGACTGGAAAAGCGGGGACATTTACGGAGAAATACAATACGTAAAGCACAGAGTTGATTTCAGCGCACGGATCGACCGAAAAGTAATTTACTGGAACCAGCCGGACTTGCCTAGCGGCTCAATAAATTACCTTCAAAAGTATTCTTACCAAAAAATTGAATTAGGAGCCTCCCTTCCTATCAGTGTGCGCACCCGTCTTACAATAAAACCCTTCGGCGGATACACGCGGTTTGTGGATCGCGGATCGGAAGACATCATCTCGGCACAAGCTCCAACCTTTTTGCCCTCCAAACAGCAATATTATGCCGGATATAAGGCGGAAGTCGTCTTCGACAATAGCCTGACGACGGGCATGAATATCATTGAAGGTACACGGGGTAAACTTAATTTTGTTCAATACGCCGGAATTGGCAATAAGAATGCGGGCTTTTCACAGGTATCATTGGACTTCCGGCACTATCAGAAAATCTATAAAGAAATCGTATTTGCGGTGAGGGGATTTACCGGCACCTTCTTCGGCAGCTCTCCTAAAAAATATGTATTGGGAGGAATGGATAATTGGTTTGGCAACAAGATCAATTACGATGGAGTCAATAATCCCCTTGCTTCCGTTTCCGGCGCCTATAATAATAATTTATTATTTTCCGAGTTTGTCACAAGCCTGCGTGGATTTAATTATGCTACGTTGTACGGCAGCAGTGTGGCCCTCGCCAACGCCGAACTGCGCGTTCCCCTGGTGCGCGCCCTCACCAGCGGGCCGATTACTTCCAATTTTTTCAGGAACA
>DATHFS010000267.1:0-5264 GCA_035317975.1 Cyclobacteriaceae bacterium
CTGGAAAGGGTTCAGTCTAAACCTGATTTCAACCTGAGCTTCAGTCACATGTTTGCAAGAAGCGCCGGAATGCCGAACCAGTTTATGCTGTTGGGCATGGTCTCCATCCCCATTGCCCCGTGGTCATCCAAAGCATATAGATCCAATATTCAGGGCATGGGCAAAGAGATTGAAGCAATGAAAAGTGAACGGGCTGCCATACTCAATGAAGTTCAGGGCATGACCGCCAGCATGGCTTCGGAGATCGCTTCACTCAGCAAACAAACGGAGAACTACGAAAAACGAATCATTCCGGCGCTCCGCAAAAATTACGAGACGCTGATGGTATCCTATGAACAGAACAAGGAGGAACTGCCCATCGCGATCGATGCCTGGGAAACGCTCAACATGACACAGTTGCAATACCTGGATACGGTTCAGAAGTATTATGAAATAATGGTGGGCTATGAAAAGGAATTGGAGAAATAAGGCGCATTACCTTCTTTTTGTTGTCGCTGTGCTTTTAGCTGGGTGCAACAGCGGTGAGCATAGCGCTCATGATGACGAGCAATATAGTTGTTCGATGCATCCGCAGGTCATTCAGGATAAACCGGGAAGATGCCCGATCTGTGGAATGGACCTGGTACGTACAGCGCGATCCGGAGAAGAAGTGAAAATCACGAAGAAACTCGGCTATTTGTTAAAGCCGGTAAACTCGGTAGTCACTGCATCAATAAAAACGGTCTTTCCTGTCAGGAAGGCATCGGAGATCGTGATCGAGGCCAAAGGAACGATCACCCATGATACTAGGAAAATCGCAACCATCTCCACCCGTTTCGGGGGCCGCATAGAAAAGCAGTATATCAAGTACCGATTTCAACCCATACACAAGGGTCAAAAGATCCTGGAGATCTACAGTCCGGAACTGGTTACCGCCCAACGGGAACTACTTTATTTGCTTGACAAGGATGCAGGTAATATCGAAATGATCAGATCATCCAGGGTAAAGCTTCACCTGCTGGGGTTAACGGAAAGTCAGGTGGGTCAAATCGTTTCCTCCGGGAAAGAATCGTATTCCTTCCCGGTCTATAGTCCTGTGGAGGGGTATATCATGGAACATTCAGAATCCGGACCAGCGGCTTTTCCTACGCCGGCTGAAGCCGATCAACCCATGGATGAATCTTCCGGTTTGAAAATCCGCGAAGGAATGTATGTGAAAACCGGTGAATCCATTTTCACGGTAGTGAGTCACTCAGCGGTATGGGCTGAGTTTGATCTTTATCCGAAAGAGGCTCCTTATGTAAAACTCAATGACCCCGTCACGATCACTCTGGACGATTCTCCTGAAGAGCATATGGAATCAAAAGTGAGTTTCATTCAGCCATTCATTAAGGATGGAGAAAATCGTACCAAAGTGCGAATGTATTTATCGAATCCTCATTCTCACTATCATGCCGGCCAATTGGTGAGCGCGGCGTTAACAACTTCATCGGGGAATTCAATTTGGATCCCCGCAAATGCCAGGCTTGATCTGGGCACACGGGATATTGTGTTTATTAAAAGATATGGAGTGTTCCGTCCCATGGTAATTTCAATTGGTCGTCGATCCACGGATTGGATTGAGGTGCTTGCCGGACTCGACCCCCGGGATAGCGTTGCTTACAATGCACAATTTATGGTCGACAGTGAAGGATTTATTAAAGTGAATCAAAAGGACTAATCATGAAAGGGTTCAATTCAGTATTGATGATAGTGACCGTCCTGACACTGGCAGCCTGCGGAAAGAAGGAGGACCAGGCAAGCAAAACAAGAACCCAATACACTTGTTCCATGCACCCACAAATCGTTCTGGACCAACCCGGCAAATGCCCGATCTGCGGAATGGAATTGGTGCCTTTGAATTCTTCCAGTAGCACGGATGGCTCGATTATGCTAAGCGAAAGCCGGATCAAATTGGGAAACATCACAACCACATTATCGCGCTATGAGGATTTTGGAAGTACAACGATCCTTAATGGGAAGCTAACGGTAAACGAAGAGCTAACACAAGTTATCAGTAGTCGAACGAAAGGCCGTATTGAGAGACTTTATTTCAAAGAATCGGGGCGTCGCGTTGAGCATGGACAGGCTTTATATGAGATCTACAGTGAAGAGTTGCTTACGCTTCAACAAGAATACTTGATTGCTTTGAAGCAATACGAAGAACTGCGAAATGAAAAACGGTATGAAAGCTTTTTAAAAGCGTCAGAGAAAAAATTATTGCTTTTGGGGATGACTACCACCCAGGTACAGCTACTCGCAAAACGAAAAACGTCGGAACCTAAAATACTTTTTCTCAGCCCGGTGTCAGGCGTGATCACGCGAATTGATGCAACCGAAGGTCAATATGTTGAGGAAGGAGCTCCCCTGTACAGAATTGATAAGCTGGACCCGCTGTGGGTAGAAGCGGAGATCTATACGAACGAGGAGCATTTGGCAAAAAGCGGAGACAGCGTAAAAGTTGTAGTCAGTGGTTTTGAAAATAGTCCTGTTGATGGAAGGATAACCTTTCTAAGTCCCGAATACCGCAACGGAAGTCAGATCCTTACCCTTCGTGCTGTTATTGACAATTCTCATCATCAGTTTCTTCCCGGGTTGCAGGCGACAGTATTACTCGTCAATTCCAGGAAGAGAGCAATCGCCTTGCCCGTTGACGCCGTCATCCGCAGCGCGAAAGGAAATCACGTGTGGATCCGGACAGAGGAAGGTGCATTTAAACCCAGGATGGTAGTGACCGGTATGGAGAATCCGTATACGGTGGAAATCATCCATGGGTTGGAGGAAAAGGAAAATGTAGTCATAACGGGGGCCTATGCATTATACGGGGAGCTGGTGTTGAAAAAAGGAGGAGATCCTATGGCCGGACATCATCATTAAAATTAAAGTCAATTTTTTTAAAATCTAAATTAAGTCAAGTATGAAAAAACAAAATGCAAACCTGATCTCATTAGGCACTGCCCTTGCAATGATCTTCCTGTTATCGGAGTGTTCTACCAAAAAGCAAGAGGAGCAAAAAGAAGAAGGGGACAAAATGGAAATGCCCGACGCAAAACCCGCTGAACAGAAAGCAACAGAAGTAAAAGGTTTTGAAAATGTTGACGCCTCGGTAAAGATTCAGCTCAACGGTTTCCTGAAGGATTACTTCGCATTAAACCAGAGCCTGATCGAAGATAACCAGGACCATGCAAAGGCAGCAGCGAAGAAGTTGTCGGAAACGGTGAACAAATTCGATATGTCGAAACTTAAGGGAGAACAAATGGATTTCTATCATGCACAATTGGCAACGTTAAATCAAGGACTCAAGGGTATTGCTGAAAGCACGGACATTGAAGAAACACGAACGGCGCTTTCTACCGTTAGTGAAGGTATCTATGGCCTTGTCAAAGCATATCGTCCAAATGAATCAGCGCTTTATTATCAATTCTGTCCAATGGCAAAAAACGGCGAGGGGGCCAACTGGATCAGCAGCACCAAAGAAATTGTGAACCCGTACATGGGTCAGCAGATGCCACACTGCGGGAGTACTAAAGAAATGATCAATTAATTCGCAAACGTTTGACACAATTAAATTTTAAAACTATGAAAACAAGGAACACCCTGTTGGTAGTGCTGGGAGTAGTACTGGCAATGAACATTTCTCAGGCTCAAAATTATAAGGCGCCTAAAATTGACGCTTCGGGAAAGATCATGGACAAAGACGGTAAGTATATTGGCAATGTGACTAAAGAGGGCGTTGTTAGTGACGCAACGGGAATGAAAATAGCTCATATCGATGCGGAGGGTATGTTAGTGGATGACAAGACGGGCAAAAAACTTGGTAAGGCTGAGAAAAACGGAAATTTCCTTCCTCATTTTGCCAAAACACCCGATGAAGGCTGGTCAACGAGCGCCCCGATGAATGGTACTTGCCTGGTAAAAGATAAGAGCGGGAATATCATGGCGGAAGTACATGAGAACTATAAACAGGCCGGGGCATGCGCGATCCATTGCCTGACGCATCGCATGAACCATGGTGAAGTGAGGGATGAAAAGAAAATGGAGTCGGCCTTGTACGCTTGTCCCATGCACCCTGATGTGACGTCAGACAAACCGGGGAAATGCAGCAAGTGTGGAATGGAACTGGTGAAAAAAAATAAGTAGAGGCACGGGGACCAAGGATCAATAAATTGCTAAAAAATGGATCATTCGTCACATCAACAGAAACAGTATACCTGTCCTATGCATCCGCAGATCATTCGGGACGGACCGGGTAAATGTCCGATTTGCGGAATGAATTTAGTGCCGGTTAAAAAACCGGAAGGTGACCTTTCAGAATCATCACCACAGGCGGATTCGTACAAGCACGTGCCTAAGACGCTTGAAACGGCCGGTGAAAGTGAACAGTACTATTGCCCAATGCTTTGCGAGGGCGATAAGAAATATTCGGAGCCAGGAAATTGTCCGGTGTGTGGAATGCATCTGGTGAAGGAGGAAAAAGGAAAGCCAACTGTAAAATCAGGAAACGGCGATACGGAGGAACGACTCCCGGGCCATTCGTTACCTGCATTACCTGGTATCAAAGGCAGAAAAGGTGAACAATACTATTGCCCGATGTTATGCGAAGGAGATAAGCAGTATTCGAAGCCTGGAAATTGTCCGGTTTGTGGAATGCATCTGGCAAGAGAACAAAAACTAAAAACGAGCAAAGCGGAGTACACCTGTCCGATGCACCCCGAAATTGTTCGCCATGAACCGGGAAGTTGTCCTATCTGCGGTATGGATTTAGTCCCAAGAATCGTTCAAAAAGATAATGAGGAAGAGGAAGCCGCGTATAAGGCTATGCTCAGGAGGTTTTGGGTCGCTGTTGCACTCACCCTGCCTGTATTGGTGATTGCAATGGGTGAGATGGCAGGCTTACCTCTTTCGGAAATGGTGAAGAAAACAACGTGGGGCTGGGTTCAATTTGCTTTATCAACCCCGGTACTGATTTATTGCAGCGGTGATTTCTTCAAACGAGGTTACCTCTCCGTGATACGGAAGTCGCCGAATATGTGGACACTGATTTCCATGGGCGCGGGAGCGGCCTATTTGTTCAGCGTGGTTGCGTTGCTGTTTCCGGATATTTTTCCTGATCACTTTAAAATGAATGGCGCCGTGCAATTGTACTTCGAGGCGGCGGCTGTCATACTGACCCTGATTTTATTGGGGCAAGTTTTGGAACTGAAAGCACGGGGTCAGACGAACGGCGCCATTCGGGCCCTATTGAA
>DATHFS010000268.1:0-6605 GCA_035317975.1 Cyclobacteriaceae bacterium
ATCTGCGGGAAAGAAGCCAGCCGAAGGGCCGGAGAAAATTAGTGTTAAACAAAAGTAGTGATACATGAAGAAGAAGTTAAGCATCGGTATAATTGACTTGGTTTGCAAGGGCCCTACCAACACACTCTGGGCGAAGATCATGCATGCTAATCTTGCCAGTATCATGCCCCAGGTAGTGGCCACGTGGTGTGAACAGGAAGGCCATGAAGTAAAGATGATTTGCTATACGGGGAACGAAGACTTGCGTAAGGCGCTTCCAAAGGGAATAGATCTCGTGTTTATCAGTGCGTTTACGCAGGCTGCGCTTCTGGCCTATTCCCTCAGCAACTATTTCCGGAGCCTCGGTGCTGTAACCGTTCTGGGAGGGCCGCATGCCCGGTGCTACCCTGATGATGCCAGCAACTACTTCGACTTTGTACTCGGCTTTACCAATAAAGCGGTTGTTTCAGAGGTGTTAAACAATTGTGTCCCCCAGCGGCCTGTTGGAAAGCAGTTAGCGGCTGGCAAGCAGCCATTGGAGTTACCGGGCGTAGCGGAGCGATGGAAATTCATCGAGCCAACATTGAAGAAAGCCCCCTTCCTCAAATTCATCCCCATGATCGGAAGTATGGGCTGCCCCTATACCTGCTCGTTCTGTATTGATTCCGTAGTTCCTTATCAGCCTCTGGATTTTCAAATCATGAAGGACGATCTGAGGTTTCTCCTGCAAAAATTCAAGAAGCCCTTAATAGCCTGGCATGATCCGAATTTCGGGATAAAATTTGAGGAAAACATGGAAGCAATTGCATCGGCAGCTCCACTGAAGAGCTTTTATTTCATGGCCGAGAGCAGTTTGTCGATCCTTACCGAAAAGCATTTGAAGGTGCTGAAGCAACACGATTTTTTGGCGCTGTTGCCGGGCATTGAGTCCTGGTTCGAATTGGGAAATAAATCACGGGCGTCCAACATTTCGGGAGAGCAGCGGGTGAATCAGATATCCGAGCATGTCAACATGGTATTTCAATATGTTCCTTACGTCCAGACCAATTTCGTTCTGGGGTTGGACAGTGATGCAGGGAAGGATCCATTCGAACTTACCAAGCGTTTTGTTGACAAGTCTCCGGCTGCCTTTCCCGGCTATTCCTTGCTAACTGCTTTCGGCGAAGCGGCTCCGCTCAATCTTGAATATCAAAAGGCCAACCGTGTTCTTCCTTTTCCATTTCACTTTCTCAACAATCACCTGGCCATGAATGTGAAACCGAAGAATTATGAGTGGATTGACTTTTATGACAAAGTAATTGACCTCACGGAATACACCTTTTCGAAAAAGGCTATTTACAACCGCTTTATGGCTACCCCCCATTTCACTTCCCGGTGGATGAACTTTATGCGTGCAATTTCTGCGGAAGGCGCAGGCCGTATTAACTTTTACCGAAAGGTGCGCAGGAACCTTGTTGAAGACAGGAATTTCAGACAGTACTTTGAAGGAGAATCAACAGAATTGCCGGGGTTTTATAAGAGGATCATAGAGAAGGACCTGGGCATATGGTCGCCCTGGCTTCCGAAAGGAGCCATTGACCACGACGCAAATGCCTATCTTCATAAGAGCCCGGTCAATGTAAAAGTAAAGGCTTAAACCTGGAGTCGCCAGTCGCACCCCCGGCCCCTAAAGCATGCCCTCCGATACATCTCACGTAAGTGGGAGGCACATCGCCCCATTGGTATCGCTACTTCATAATTCTAAATTCCTCATTCAATATTCAAATTCTGAATCACTATTGTCCCGAGATAAATTTGAAAAAGGCCCGATCGATGCTCGGCTTGCTATTTTTTTGCCTCTCGCAATCCCGTAGGGATGATATATTGGTAACCAGTCTACAACCTCGTCTAAAGTCCCGTAGGGACGCCATATAAGGAACTCGGCAAACAGTGTGCAAAGTCGAACAATTTCAATATCTCTCAACCCACCTCACAATATATTGTTTACCGATATTGCGTCCCTATGGGACTCCTAATTCATTATTCAAAATTCCTTGTTCAATATTAAGAATTCGAATTTTGAATTTCTGAATGTTGAATAACGAATTGAAAAGTTGGTAATGAACCTTCAGGCTTGGCCCTACCCGTTTTTAATTTTAATCTGATGTCCAATCTCCCAATGCAACCCAAAAGGATCAATCACGCGTCCTAATCTCCACCCATGTTCCTCTCCCACCGGAAATACTACCGTGGCACCGGAAGCGACAGCCTGAGCAACTACAGTATCCGGATTTGGCACCGTTAGGATCATTCGAATAGATCCACCACCAAGTGCACCCTCAGGAGCCCCGTCACTTAACCAGAACTCGGCACCATTAACCGAAAGCCTTGCCACTACGGTATCCGGTACATCCAGGCGATAAACCTCGATCGCCCCGAAGGCGGCCTTGTAGAAGGTTAAGGCTTTGATTCCATCCCTGACGGATAGCCAGGGTGCGACCGAGCAGGAAATAAACACTCCTTCTTTTTTCATTCTAATTCCAAAACAGGAAATAACCGGCCACCCCAAGTGAAGCTGCCAGGATACTATACCCCAGCTTATATTCTTTTCGAACGTTATACCACATTATCCAACTACTTAAACAAGTAATGATCAATCCGATGGCGATTCCATCCATGGTGAACCGCCAGATGTTCGTAACCAGCCAGTTCGGCGACTGAGAAGGATTTTCCTTGTTCATTCCATTGAATGTATGGAGCGTTCTCCACTTTCCCCACACATTATACTTCATCACTTTTTCCGTTCCTGAACCGGTTGTTAAATCGATAGACACATCGGTTACTATTCCGGGTGACTGAACCCGGAATTCGAGGGTTTCAGCGGTTCGCTTTTGCTGTTGAACTTCACCGGATATTTTTAGAAATTCCATTACCCGCGCTTCCGGGTTGGGATCAGTAAGTGCAGAGAGCGGCACCGCAATATCAATCTTGCTCTCCCGCCGCTGGTCCCAGAAACTGGCGAACTTCCAGCTGCCATGATTTAAAAGGAGTCCTGACAAGGAAAACAACCAAACGAACAACAAAAGAAGGAGCCCAAGATGAATATGAAGTCTCCTGGTGAAGGTATGAAAGGTCCGGGGTTGCATCAGTTCAAAATAACAACATCAACAGGAAAACGAGAAATGCCAGACCAAATCCCAGAGAGTAGATTCCAAGTTTTCTTTCCGGTCGCAGGAAATACCATAAGAAAACGCCGGAGGCAGAAACAAAAAGAACAAAATACACGAAGACATCCGTTGCCACACGCCAGGCTTTCATAAAAACGGAATTTCCCCTCATCTGGGCATTATGTTGTCCTGGCATCATATGAAGATACGTCATCCCTTTTAACATCCCTTCATCATGGCGGGTAATAGAGGCCACGCTCGTTTTTGTGTTGAGGGAGATCCAGTTAGTCACCCCGGGTTTATTAACCGGAAAGGAAAAGGTTGTGTCCGTCTTGCTGATCCAGTCAATTTCGCCGGAAAGATCCAATGAATGAAGGATTGATTTTGCTGTCAGTGAATCAGAGAGCTGAGGCTGAAAACCGGCAATGTGTTTTTGAACCGGCGGCCCCTCTTTACCCGGCCGCAACCTGTTAAAATAAGCTGTGTGATTCAATACGAGGACGCTTATACTGAAAATAAGGACGAAAGGACTGATGAAAAGGCCGAAATACAGATGCAATGCCCGAACCAGTGAATAGTATTTCTTCATGTTAAAACTTATCCGATATTGGCCACGAAGGCACAAAGACACGAAGAAAATGTAAGACGAAGAGCAAAAAATAAAAAAAACTTAGTGCCTGCCTGCCGAGCTGTGTCTGACGAAGCTGCCTCAGCGTAGTCAGAGCGCCTCGCGCAGGCAGGTCTTTGTGTCTTAGTGGCAAAGGACCATCGCTTATTTTCCAACCGCCGTTGCTATCGCCTCACCCATCAGTTCGTACACGCGTATTATTTCCCCTGCATCCTGAGGAAGCCCGGCGAAGCCATGGATCTGGTGAGGGAAACATTTGATCGAAACATCGTTACCGGCTTTCTCTAATCTTTTCCCGTAAGCAATGCTCTCATCCCGAAGAACATCAAATTCGGTGGCCATGATTAACGCCGGCGGCAATCCATTGAGATCTTTTTCATATATGGGCCAGACTTCCGGATTGGCTTTAAACCATTCGCTCTTTTCAAGATAGGTCTGAAAATAAAAAACGGAAAGGTCTTTGGTTAATCCGTATCCGTGTGCATTCTCTTCATAAGAGGGATAATAGCTTATCATGGGATTGTCCGTGGGTGGACACCTCATGATCACCAACTTAATAGGCTGAAGCTTTCCTTCCTTCTTTGCCTTGAGGGTGATGAGTGCGGTCAGAGTAGCCCCTGCATCCACCCCGTTCAGGATTATTCTGTCCGGATCACCACCGTATTCTTTTGCATGCTCCAGCACCCAACGGTAGGCATTATAGGCATCGTCGACGGCCGCCGGGAATTTGTGCTCCGGGGCAACACGATAGTCAACATCCATGACCACACTATTGAACTGTTTCGCGAGGCGCAGGGCATCATATTCCATCCACGGCAACAGCGGCCTGATAAATCCGCCAGCATGAAAATTAATGATTACCGGCAGACCGTTCTTCGGACTCACTTTTACCACATTCACACCGATATTGTCCTTCGTGATCTTGATTCGCTTGACACTGTCTTCCGGTAACTTCGCGAACAACCGGGGCGCGTCTTTTCTAAATTGTTCGATCGGAGCCGTTTTTATTTGCGCGAACGTTTGCTCAGGTCCTGCCTTCTTTAAGAAGTCAGCGACGCGTTCATCCACAGTACCGGTTGAACAACTTTGGGGTAGAGCGGGAAAGGGTAGCTGCGCAGCAAAAAGGAAAGGTAAAATGAGTCTGGTACAGAGGATCCTGTGGATGTCCATCGGTATGGTTTTATACCGAAGGTAATTAATTCTGGTTATTCTTTAAAACGGGACAGCGGCGAAACAAATCCTGTTACAGGTAATTCACTTCTTATCCTTAACACACCGGAATCCCGTATGCGAAAGCCCTGTATCCGGGCTGGATTTCATGCGTGCCGCTATGCGATAGCCGGAACAATATGCATCATTGCAAAGGAATGATCCACCCCGAACGACTCGCTTAGGCACCGTGGGTTCCTGTGGATCATAACTGGAAGACGGCCCGCCGGGATTTACTACGTTAGCAGTTTGTGAAATGATTTTATAATAATCGGCGCTGTACCAGTCAGAACACCATTCCCAAACATTACCGGCCATATCATACAGGCCATAATCATTTGAAGGAAACGATTTGACCGGTGCTAAAGAGTAGTAACCATCCCGCACTGTATTTCGATTGGGGAATTGACCCTGCCAGGAATTGGCCTTTGGTTTTCCTTCATCCACATTTTCATTTCCCCATGGATAAATCGTTCCCTCTTTACCTCCGCGTGCAGCCCACTCCCACTCCGCTTCGGTTGGCAACCTTTTGCCTATCCATTTTGCATAGGCTACTGCGTCGTCCCATGCAACGTGGACAACGGGCTGGTTTTCCTTGCCTTTAATGGTACTGCCCGGGCCTTCAGGATGTTTCCACGAAGCCCCTGCTACCCATTCCCACCATTGGGCCGCATTGGTCAGGGCAACAGGTTGGGATGGCGGCGAAAAAACAAGTGAACTCGCCACGAGCACTTCGTCGGAAGGTTTCGGTGTGCCTTCCGGCAGTTGCTTTTTGAGCTCTTCCCAATCGGGCTTGCGCTCCGCTATGGTGATGTAATTCGCAGCTTTTACAAATGCCTCAAACTCCTTGTTCGTTACCTCATGTTGGTCCATCCAAAATCCGTCTACAGAAACGTTGTGCTTTGGGAATTCATCAGGTCGCGCCTGATCATTGTCCCCTCCCATTAAGAAAGTGCCGGCAGGGATAAAAACCATTTCTCCTATGCTTGTGGCGGGTTGGTTCGATGAACCATATTGGACAGCTCTGGTTACTAACGTCGTTCTTGGTGGTATTCCCGAGTGACAAGAAGGAATCGCTGAATTTTCGCCACGCGTTTTACTTAAAACAACGATCCCATAGGCGATCCCCGACAATGAGGCAAGCAGGATCCCAATGGTGAATAATCCCTTCTTAAGTCGTCTATGTAAATTTTCCATCTGCCGCGCCATTGAACCCCGGTTACATTCCTGTTCTGATACGTTAACTCAATTTAATTCACTCTTTTTAATACTACGGCCTGTACTTCGGCTACTTGTTTTCCTTTTACTTCGGGCGCCTGCAGGTACAACCGGTATTGACCGGCTGGCAATTTCATCTTTCCTATCGGCAAGGAGGCCCATTGCTTGTCCGGCTGGCCTTCCCGTGCGGCTCTTTCCTGCGAAAAATCGTCCAGGGGTGGATCAAATGCGTGGGTAACAGACGCTGTAATGGCCGTTCCTGGTATCCCTGCCTTTATCGTGGCACCAATGTCCTCCCGGGGACAAGTATAAAAAAGCGTAACGAGATACTCGGTCTCTTTGACACTGTGCAGTTCCCACCAAATGGAATCGGTTGTAGACTTCCAATTTATCAACCAATCGTGCGCAAAACCATTTTTCCCTTT
>DATHFS010000269.1:0-6549 GCA_035317975.1 Cyclobacteriaceae bacterium
GAAGTGGAGTGGATGGTCGTGGAGTTTGATAAATGCGAAACGGACATTTTCGAAGCGTTGCGAAAAAGTTATGCCTACATGATAAAGAATGGGCTCGCAGAAGGGTGATTACGCACTATTTCTCAACGTTCTCATTTCCAAGTCGCTGTAAAGCGAATGGTTGATCAGTAAGGGCTTCCCTTTGTATGTAACGGTAGCTTCGCCTTCCAATGCAATGAGTTCAATGAACTTGATCTGCCCAAGCAGGACGATGGATTTTCCCTTTACGATTTCACACCGCACGGTCTGGCAGGACATTTCGGTCAGATCGAGGACACAATTTCCTTCGACGCGCTGAATGACCAATTTCTTACAGATGCCGTTGAAACGGGCTGTGCCTTCGCCCGCCATATCGATCTCCACCGTGCTTTGGCGGCAGTAAATGAGTCCGGAAAGATTAAAATTTCCAATGGCCGTGATCTTTGCATCCCCATAGTTCCCGACAAGGATCGAATTGTTTTGGTGATTTCCAATGAACTCGAAATTGCGTTCGGAAAGCGGCTTAACTATGGTCTTTTTCATTTTCTTTGGGAATACCATTAGTGTCCTGGCAAATAAACAAGGGAGGCCCGCTAAGGGCAATTTATCGATGGAGAATATGGAAATAGTAACCCCCCTTCTGAATCAAGTAATTGATGCAAAAGGAGTTACAATAAATACCGACAAAAAAAATATGAATGAAATATGATGGTTCAGGAGGGAATGGCGGTGAGAATTAGTAAGCGCAGCGCTACACCGTCTTTATTTCCATGATTTTTTTCTCAAATTCTTCATTGGGGAGAACGGACTTGCTCTTCACTTTGGTTTTATAAGTATAAATGGTGTTGACAGAATAATCCAGGATCCTGGCAATCTTCTCTGTATCACTGATGCCCATCCGGATGAGGGCGAATATGCGAAGCTCCGCATTCAGGAGCTGATTGTCTTTCAGAACAATGCGGTCCTCTTCCTTAAAATAAGAGTTAAAAATGGTGACAAAGTCGGGAAAGAGTTTTAGAAATACTTTGTCGAAACTGACGAATAATTCCTCCCGTTCGCGCTTCAGATTGATGTTGTTGACGATGAAACGGATGTCGTCAAACTTCTTGGTCATGAGCTTTTGATCGATCGCTTTCATGACGTCCTCGATCTTATCGATATAGTCTGAATTGATGTTAAAGTAATAGCCGATGTACTCTTCTTTGATCTTATCCGCCTCGCGCAGCTTGTGATTGATCTCCTGCAGGTTCTCATTGACGTGGGTGATTAATAATTCTGCTGCCTTCAGTTTTTTTACCTGCCGCACAATGATGAGGGAAAAGATCAGGACCAGCAGCGCCAGCACGGTGAGGGTGGTGGCATAGATCAGCCATATTTTGTGCTGCTTCTCCAGGTTGGATAATTTCCCTGCTGCAATAATCGGAAGAATCGAGCCGATCTGAATTTTACGCTGCTTAGCGCCATAAAAGAGTGCGTCTTCCATCGCGAACTCGATCAACTCGTAAGCGTTTTTAATATCTTCTTTTTTATACAGGATATCGGCCACACTGTTCATGGCGGCATTCTCTTTGGTGGCCGAGCGGATATCGGCGATGGCCGCCGTCGTAAACGCTTCCAGGGCCTTGTCCGTTCTGCCCTTAGCCAGATAAATACTCCCCAGGTGATGATTATTGACTGCCCGCTGATGGTCGGTCAGCGGGAGGGTAGTTAATAATTGGTTGACTTCTTCAAACGCTGCCTCGGTATGCCGGGTCATCATGTTCCGGTAATTACTAAGGTATAAATAGGAATAGGATCCGGGCTGACAAAACTGCAGCGCCGTGTCGAGGTTTTGACTTCCCATCCGGGTGTAGGTGGTGTTATAGTAAGGATCATTATCGTAGTTCCCTAAATCGAAATACGCTCTGGCGAGAATGGAATAATAGTCAATCTTTAAACTATCGGAAAGGGATTTGACATTCACCGTTTTTAGCGAATCAAAGGTTTCTTTGAACATGCCGGAGGAAACGAGGATAAATCCTATCTTCAACTTCGCATAACTGATTTTGGACGGGTCATTCAGTTTGTACGAGACAGTCGAAAGTTTTCTTGCGTAGGAAAAAGCAGAATCGTAGATAAATACCTGGTATTCTTCGCACAATTTTTTGTACAGATCGAATTGTTCCTCCAGCGATGCCTGCCGGATTTCCGTAAGCCGGGTTTTAAGTCTTTGAATCCGCTCCAGCTTTACCTGAACGTACACCTCTTTCTTTTCGATCGCCTGATGCAGCGCCTGAAGCAAGCTATCCGTGTTGTTTTGGCATAGGCCGTTGGCACCTGCCCCTAACGCGAACAGCAGAAGCCCACACCTTCCGGCCCGCCGTATCCCTTTCTCAAACGCCATAAGCTCAATTTGATCTACACCCCATCACAACGTGGATCCACGCAAGATACAAGGAAGAAAAAAACCTGCAAAGGGCCAAAACCGGGCGCGAGCCCTATCCAGGCATGTATAAAAATGTGCCGGCTTGTGACTGGCCGAAGAAGAATGCCGAAAAAGCCCCTTGACCCAAGGCGATTAAACTAACGATGTACCACAGACGCACTATCATGAATTAGAGAATTCTGTAAATTCTTCAATTCTGCCTGCCCCGACTTTTTGTCGGTGGTAAATTCTGATCCTTATTTGTTCAGCAGGTTATCCAGGGTAATCGAAACATAGTAGAGTCCTCCTATGGTGGGCCCTGCTGCGTACTGAATGTAGCGATGGTTAAGAATGTTGGTGCCGCCCAGTTTAAAGGACGCATGCAGTGTAGGCACCTTATAGGTAAGTTGGGCATCCAGGTTTTGGTAAGCGGGTATGGTTCCGTTCGCCAGGGGACTTTGCCAGACGAAGGAGTCTTGCCATCGCCACACCACATTGAATCCGAAATTTTTTACAACCTCCCGGTTTCCAAAGGATATATTGGTCACGTATTTGGGCGTGTTGAAACCCGTTACGAACACGTCGCTCTCTTTATTCACCGTGATGTCGTTGTAACTCAGGTTTCCGCCAAGCGTGAACTTCCTGTAAAAATTATAGGTAAGGCCCAGGGAAGACCCGAAGTTATTATACTTCTGTTTCGCATTGGTGTACACCCGGTAGCGCTTCTGCATGGAATTTCGGTTGGGTTGATACATTGCGAGCACGGCGTCGTCCGAGCCTACGGTTACCTGTTGCCCGGGAACCTTTGTGTTGGATGGATCCGGCAGATAGGGTACGGCTACATCCACTTGCCCCAGGAATCCGTCATACACGTTGGTGTAGGCATCTACGTCAATGACCAGCGTATTGGAGAAAAGGACACTCTTATAGCCGACCTCAATCGAGTTAATTCTTTCGGGACGCGTGGGAGAAAGGTTTGTTGCCTGGAGGACGTCCCTGTTTTTCAGCGCGGCATCGTGAGCGTTCAATCCTCCTTTGATATCGGCATTGACGGCCGCATTAAATGTATTGATGGACGTTAGTGTGTATGAATTATCCAGGTAATTGAGCCCCTCGTTGATGGAGGGTAAGCCGCCCACTCGTCTCACGTTTCCATTATTTACAAACGACAACGCTTCGAACAGCGAAGGGAACCGGAACCCATTCTGAACAGAAAAACGGAAATTATGCTTGTCGGCCACCGTGTACACCGCCGCGATACGAGGGTTGACCTTCGGACTAAACTCCAGGTTTTGATCCACGCGAAGGGACCCGAAGACTTTCAGTTTTTCATTGAAGAATGTCTTCGTAGCCTGAGCAAATACGCCGTATTTGGTATAGTAAACATCCTTACCAAAGCTTCCATTGTCAAGGGGAATATTTCGCTGATCGACCGGTCTGGAAAAATCGACAAAATTATTTCCGTCCGGAATGACGTCATACACGCGCAGGTCGGCTCCGACCAGGAGATTCACGAATTTTATCTTTTTGGATAGGTCCCACTGGGCATCCGTATGATACATTCTGCTCATTTGATGAAGTTGGGCGCCACCGGTCTTCGTACCGGTAGGCACAGCGCTGATGTGGTCCCAATTATTGATGGCAATGATCGAGTCCTTTAATTGCCGGAATTGTTCTGTTCCCGGCTCAGCCCGGCCGGCATCGGCTGCCGCTCTGGCCCGGCGCATGGCTTCCGCCAAATCCGTACCGGCATTGATCTCGCTTTGTAGCGACGATTTGAATTTTGAGGTCCAGGCGGTGTTGGAAAGGTGGTCAAGATCGAGGTTGTCGGCCAATGGTTTTAAATTATAGGAGTTGCCTGTGTTTTCGAGGGAAACATAACTTCGAACAAAGTAGTTGGATCCTTTGATTTCCAGTTTGTGGTTTTGAACATGCGCGCCATTGAGTTGGATCTTGTTTCCCCGCTGAAATAATCCGTCGAGTTCGCCGTAGCGGTACGTATAAGAGAGCTCGGCATTGGCACCGATCCGATAATGCAAGGCTGCATCCAATTTCATATTTTCCACTTTTCCCGGCACCAGGTCCTTTTCCCAGTACCCTGTTCTCCGCACCGTGAACGATTGATTCGGCGTACCATTGTAGGTAATGCCGGCTACCGTCACCTGGTTGCTTCCGCTATCGTCTCCATACTTATTCCAGGCGTCATAGGCAGGATGGTCCGCAACATTCAGCTCAGGGTAAGCTGGATTTCCTGTGGCCGGGGTTGTATTGGGATTTTGGTCGGTCTGCGTATTTCCGCGCCAGTCGGTCGCCCGGAGGTAACTCGCGTTTATTTTGAACGCGAACTTGTTGTTAAATGCATGTGCATACCGGATCGCCGTTTCAGATAATGGGCTTGGTGAATAGTCAATTCCATCGACGTGATTCACTCCCATTTTCTGATACACACTCAGGCCCTGGTGAAGGAAAGGACTTTTTGTAATCAGGTTGGACATGCCGTTGATTGCATTCATTCCGTATAATGCCGAGGCAGCCCCCGGGGTAATTTCCACACTTTCAATATCCAACTCGGTCGGCCCAATGGCATTCCCCAGCGGAACACCTAATGTAGCCGATTGCATATCGACGCCATCCACCACTTGCATAAACCGAAAGTTGTTAGGAATATTAAACCCGCGTGTATTGGGAACTTTGAACGTAATGCTGGACGTGGTCATCTGCACGCCTTTCACATTTTCCAACGCATCATAAAAACTCGGTGCGGGAGATTCTTTAATTTGGTTCAGATCAAGTTTTTCAATGGCCACCGGTGATTTCAAAATGGACTCCTCGACACGCGAGGCGGTAATGACAACGCCTTCTCCCAACAGGGAGCCGGCAGTAAGTTGAATGGGCAATTCTTCCGAGGAAGCTTCCACGACCTCTACTTCCTGTGGTCTGAACCCGACCAGGGAAATGGTAAGGGTAACAGGAAGCGCTTTTGTTTCAAGGCTGAATTTACCTTGGCTATCTGAAACCGTGCCCTGAATGGTCCCTTTCACAATGATGCTGACACCGGGGAGTGGTTCGTTAGTTTCAACATCGGCAATGGATCCTTTGATCGTCGCGTTGCCCCCCTTGCTTTGCGCAAATGTGTGAGTGGCCGGGCTAAAAAACAAGGCTACAATAAAAAGGAGGTACAGTGATTTCATATGGAACGTGAATTGTTGGTTAAATGATATTTACCTGGTTCGTTTGGAAGCAAACTGTTCAAACTTTTGATTTTCAGAACCACTGGGCCCCGTGCTCAGGTAGCCGAAATCATGAAGGTCATTTTGGCCATTGGTCATCACCCATCGAAGAAATTCAATGGCCTCGGCACTGGCATTAAGCTTGCTCACAGAAAAATGCACATATCCGATCGGAAGGGTATGGATGTCCCTCGAATCGCTTTCTTCAAGGCGCCCGATAACGCGGGTCAGGTCATCATAAAATTTTTCATCTGTGCTGACGCGGCCATTTCCGTTCAAATCGACTGGAAGAACGGTAAGTCCTGGAACCGGTTTCCGGGAAGCATGATCGTAGATTAGTGTCAGGGGGAGGTAGGAGACACCTGTCGAGTCACGCAGGATCGCTTTCAGGAGATGCTCATCCGAGCCTGCAATTGCTTTTCCGCGGATATCCTTCTGTTCATAGCCAAAATATTTTGTAAAGACGATGGGCGCACCGGCCTTTTGTAACCGGGTGTAGATGGTATAGGGTACCTTGATTTCCTGTTCCTTTTTCTTATCGGCATAGATATCATGGAAGAAAAGCTGGTTGATCAGATCCTGATTGATTCCTTTTTCCCCGTAGATCCTGGCAAATTCCGATTTGCTGTTCGCTACGGGTAGCATGGCATAACGGGCGATATAGAGATATTCCCTGCTCTTTTTGATTTCTTCGTCCTGGTCGTACACTTCCACCAGGATGTCGTACTGTGCCGGATCCGTTGTACCGCGCGACTCGATGATGACCTGAACCTTTGGGTTGACCTTATAATAGTCATCGATCCATTTCTGTACTAGGGGATAACAAAAGCGGTTGCCGGTGATGAGGACGACCTTGGTTTGCTTGTTGCCTTGTCCATCTGCCGCCGGAGAAACAGG
>DATHFS010000270.1:0-3619 GCA_035317975.1 Cyclobacteriaceae bacterium
GCTTCTTTGAAAAACCCAATTCGTATCGTTGTACAAAAACATCGAGCAATTGGGTCAGCTGTTTTTTCTGTGTATCATTCATCGCGGAGTAGAGCAGACCTGCGGGTGTAAGTTCTTCCGCATTTCGTTTATTCCCGGTAATGATTTCAACCGGCGCTGTTTCGGCAATAATGCCGGTTTTCCTTTGATCTTCGGTCAGACTGTTAGCCAATTCAAAACCCAGGTCCGTCTCGGATTTAAGCATTTCTTTGCCCTTGAAGGGTCCATCCCGGACAATACCCGGATTGCTTCCCCAAAAGGTAGGGGTGGAGGAGACGAGTTGCCGGTGGTCGAACGAGAAATTGATGGCAAGGTGGTGTCCCTCCAGTCTCCAGCCCCACGTTTTAGTGGGGGAGGGATCACCGAAAATAGTTACATAGTAATTCAAGGGGTCGCGATAGGTATCGCCGGCGGCGCGGCCTTCCACTTCCCGCAGAATATTTTCATTGGCCATAATCTCATTGGCTTTCCCATACCCTTTCTCACTCAGGGATATCTTCAGCAAGGCTAAAGCTCCGTCGCGCTGGGGTTGCGTCAGATTCTTAAAGGCAACTCCCTTTCTTTCACGCGGAACGAAGTGCCAATTGACGCGCTCCGGATCGTCGAGGACGTAGTGGGCGGTGGCTTTTGATTTTTCATCGAGCAAACCAAGAAACGCGTTGGCTGCCGATGCTGCGTCCTGTGCGTTCACATGAAATTGGAGAACACAGCAGAAAATAAACAATATCTTTTTCATAGAATGAAATTTGGAATCTTGAAAATTACGAAAAGCAAAGGGGTTAAGCAACACCCTTCGCCAGTAGCCAGTAGGCAGTAGGCAAAGGGCAGTAGGCAATACAAGTAGGCAGCAGGCAAAAAGGCAGTAGGCAAAAAGCAGTGGGCAAAGGTTTGTGCAATTTAGTTAGCTAAATGTTCCCGAATTCTTTTCTGAAAGGCTATCCAATAAACAATACGGAACCATTATTGCCTACTGCTCATTGCCTATTGCCTACTCCTTTTTGCCTACTGCCTACTTCTTACGTGTGGCCTTAAATGGAAAGTGCGCATCATCCGTCGATAGCGTACCGGCCATATCAATTTGAGTCACCAATGCATCAAGGGCGATCGGCGTCCCCTGGTAATCGAAGTCACCCGATGCTTTCTTTGTCTTTGAGTCAAAAGTGAACTTCTTAAATGGAAGATCACTGCCCTGAGAACTTAAGGTTGCAGCGTATTGCTTCTGGATTTTTTTCACGATCAGCATTCCCGCATAGTCGCCGTTGGGCGTACCGGTAACCGTATAATCCCATGAACCAACAGGGGACAACGAAGCGCATCCGGCCAGAAAGAGGCAAAAACAGAATAGGACAAAAGATCTTTTCATGTTAAGAAGGTTTGGTTTGGATAGTGGATTACGCTACAATTTAATAAAGTAAACAGAGTATGCAAGAGTAGGGCCTGCATCATGATTGGATGCCGGCAACAATTGGGAAAACATTAACAATTTTCGTATTCTAAATCACTTTATTTTGGTTCATATTTGTGAGGTCTTGATTTTATCCACTGTTCTCTATAACTCAAACGATGACTAAACTCGTATTAAATTCGAATGGAATCTGGGAAAATGGATTTGCCCTTGTTCGTTTTATTACCGGTATATTCCTGATCGTTCACGGTACCCAGGCTTTTGCAACCGAGGACATGAAGGGGTATGCACAATGGCTAACGGATCTCCATGTTCCCCTGCCGGCGCAAATGGCATACATAGGGAAGGGGACCGAACTCCTGGGTGGCCTGTGCCTCGCGCTCGGATTATTTACCCGGGTGGCTACGGTCCTGCTGATCATCACCTTCTGCTTCGTTACGTTTGTTATGGGCCATGGAAAAATTTTTACCGAGGACCAGCATCCCTTTTTGTTTGTTTTGCTAAATCTGATCTTTCTCTTCGTCGGTCCGGGCCGGTGGAGTCTGGATCAACCGCAGAGGCGCAGGGACGCAAAGTAGGCGCAGAGGCATAATTTGTCTGTCTTATTTTGCCATTTCAACCGGAATGGTAAGCAGTAATTGGTGATCAGTAATCGGAGGTGCAAATCCAATCGCCAAGGTTCAAGCCGCTGCTTATCGCTTGCTGCCCCTCAACATACCGCAAAACCGTCACCCTCTTAATTCTCAACCACCTAATGACGACTCTTATTCTCCAGTAATACAAAGGCAGGCCCGCTCCTCCAGTCTGGGTGGGTGGGAATATTTGTCGGGCCGATAGACATATTGCCCAGTACGAGGTCGATGTCACCATCGCCATCGATGTCTCCGGCATCAAGGGTAAGCCACCTTCCCAGGGAGTGTTGCGGAAAAGTGAACGGTTTAAATTGGAAGTCGCCTTCATTTTGAAGATATACAAAACTCTCTTCCGGCCGTTTTATGAAATCCGCAAAATAGGAAATCGTGGCAATGTCAATGTCGCCGTCAAGGTCGTAGTCCCGGGCCAGCGCCTTAAAGCAGCCGTTGATAGCAAAGAAAAATGCCTGCTTAAAATTCCAATGCCCATCGTTGAGATAAATGTAAACGCCATGGTACGGTTTTAAGATCTTCGAGAAATCGGCATTGTCGCCGCTGGTGTAGACAATGTCGGGATAGCCATCTTGATTAAAGTCGGCCAGATCGATGGAGATGGAACCGGCAACGGGAGAGAAACGGAGTACATTTTTTTCATGAAATGTACCGTCGGCGAGTTGCTCATAGAGGAAAATACCTTCGTCTCCCTGCGCCATCAACGCCAGGATGTCAAGCCGTCCATCCTTGTTAAAATCGCTCACCCTGGTTTCTGTACTTCCGGGTTGGCTTCGAAGAATATTTTTTTCGAAGGTACCATCACCGGTATTTTTGAGCCAGAAAAGGGAACCTGAAAAATTGCCAAATCCGCAGACAACAAAATCCGGTTTCCCGTCCTTGTTCAGATCTGCTTCCTGAATGCTTACGGGCCGGGGTAGACTATCCAACAGCATGTGAGATGAAACCGTGATCGTGAGATTTTCATCAATCCTTACCGGTTGTATGCTTCCATGGGTAACATCCAATGGAGTAAGGGCACCCATTGTGAGCAACGTGCCGGATCGCGGCCCTGGTTTACTCAGATCATGAAAAGCGATGTCGGCTGTGACGTTCGGGGTCTTAGCCTCTCCAACCGGCTGAAGAAGTTTATTAAAGGAGCGCAGCGTCAGGCCTACGCCATCGGCCACATACACGGCGTGATTTCCAGGATCAATTTTTATGTAGCTGGTTACTGGAGGGGATGCCATGGGATAGTCCGGAGTTTTGGCCTCAAAGCGGTCCAGGTGAGGGGAGATAGGTTGATTTTCTTTGGCCAACGAATCCGGCGCTTCATCAAAAAAGTAGCTGACGATTTTTATCCACTCTTCCTCCGTCATGGCCGGCCCGGAAGGATAATAGCCCTCGGGAACGGACGTGTGATGTTGGGGATACGGTGTCCCCTGGAAGGAATTGATACCCAGTCTCGGCCCCATTTCCGGCAGCACTCCCAAAAGCCACGTTTCTTTATTCAACTGGGAAGGTTCCGGAAGAAGATGGCAGGAACCGCAGT
>DATHFS010000271.1:0-5945 GCA_035317975.1 Cyclobacteriaceae bacterium
GTGTTGAAGTTAGTTTGGGACGAGCGACAAAGCAAAACCCAAACGCATCAGGGACTAGAAACTAGTGCCCTTCCAACTATCTATATTATACAAATGAGTTTTGAATTGGAGCCCGCCGTGTTCGCCGTGGTTCGCCGTGACCTTGCAACGCAAAAGGCCACAACGAACCTGCCTGCCGGCAGGCAGGCACGGCGGACCACGGCGTGCACTGCGAGAGTATCCTATAGTCAAAAATGTGGTAGCAATTATCTGTTTATGCAAATAATAAGGGACTCTGTGCACATCTTGAACAATGAAACACCCCAACTTCAACACTTCAGCACATTAACACTTCAACACTTTAATTCTTCCACTCGACCGTGTTAATCAAATGCATCACCTCCTTCTTCATGTACTCAATCGCCGGTTTCAGAGAATCATTTTGAACCCGGGTATTAAAATAGAGTGCTCCTCTTAAAAAATTCTTCGTTGAATCGGTCATGGTAAACTGAAACTGGCTGGGGACTTCACCGTCGATCTCGGCGATAACGGCGGTTTTGCCGCTGGGGGTTTTGCTGATCATCTCATCGATGGCGTAGGCCTTGATCTGGTGCTTCGCCGTCAAATGATAGGCATCGTTCATGAATTCTTTTAACAGTTGATCGTTGTGCCCGATGCGTTTGTACGTAATATGAATGTTGGCTTTCAATTCGGGATAGTAGAGTTGAACCCAATGCCGCTCGCGGATCGAGGAACTGTCGCGCAATAAGCGGGCGTGTTTGGAATATTCGAATTGATAGGGCAGCGAGTCAGGGGAGATCCTGTACTCGGCCGGGGGTAAAATGAGCCGGTTGTAGCCTTTGGGTTTAGGCTGATACTCCTGATTGCAAGACGCGCAAAGCAGGGAAAACAAGAGCCAGTAACAGGAAAGGAGCCTACTCATGGGCAGCCACATTTTCCGATAACGTGACACGGACCCGCTTTATCCTTTTTGGGTCAACGGAAACAATCGTAAACAGAAAGCGGTCGTAGGCGATCCGTTCATCGACGACCGGCATCGCACCGTGCAATTCCAGGATCAACCCGCCCAGGGATTCGCTTTCACCGCGCACGTCATCGAACACGCCGGGGTCTACCTCCAATACTTTACACAAATCATGAAGGGAGGTTTTTCCCTCAAATAAATACGTCCGGTCATCGATTTTCTGATATCCCAGATTCACTTCGTCAAACTCGTCATTGATCTCTCCGATAATTTCTTCAATCAAATCCTCTAACGTGATCACCCCGGCCGTGCCGCCGTATTCATCCACCACCAGGGCCATGTGAACGCGCTTGCTTTGAAAATCTTTCAGCAACGATTCCAGCTTCTTGCTTTCCGGAACAAAATAACCGGCCCGCAGGAGTTTCTGCCATTCAAATTTTTTGTCCTCGTCGAGATAAGGAAGCAGGTCCTTGATGTACAGTATCCCTTCAACGTTGTCGAGCGACTCGCGGTACACAGGAATGCGCGAAAAGCCGGAGGTCCTGACCTTTTCCATCAATTCCTGGAAGTTCAATTCGATGTCCACCGCCGAAATATCCATCCTGGATTTCATTACCTGCTTCACCGTCAGCAAGCCAAAATTCACAATCCCTTTCAGGATATCTTTCTCTTCCTCCGTCGTGCCATTGTTGTCCGTGGTGAGTTCAAGAGCCTGATTGAGTTCTTCCACTGTGGAGTCGTACCCTTTTCGCTTCACCCTGCTTTCCACCAGGCTGGTAAGGTTCATCAGCGGCCAGGTAACAGGACGGCAGACTTTCGATAAAGCGCTCCAGGTGCTGCTGACCACCCTCGCTATCGCCAGGTTATTTTGGGTAGCATAAACTTTGGGAATGATTTCAGCAAAAAACGTGATGGCAAACGTGGCCCCAAACGTGACCAGCCCTACAATAAATTCGGCAGGCTTATTGGTCCCTGTCATTCTCCACATCACAAATGTGGCAATGGTGACAATCCCCACATTGACGAAGTCGTGAATGACCAGGATCGTTGCCAACAATAGCCGGGGTTCCTTCAGCAGTTGGACAATCTTCCCATACCCCGGATCCTCTGATTCTTTGCATGTATTGAGGTCATCCGATTTGAGTGAAAAGAATGCTACTTCGGACGCAGAAACCATGGCTGAAACCAGCAATAGAAAAATAATGGCAGAAAAGCTGAATACGTAAAAGTAATTCAACCCAAGCATGGCGCTCAGGAATACCTGACCGGGAGGGTCATCCAATGAAACAGGAGTTTCCACAACTTAAATTAGAAAGGCAGGTCATCCGTCGTGCTTTCCGCCGATGGCTTGTCGCGCAGGGATGGAGTTCCGGAATCGTCCGACGGGGCGCTGCTGCTCCGGGGGGACGCGTATTCCTGATTACCGCTGTTCGGCTTGGTGCTGAGCATTGTCATATTGTCTCCGACAATTTCCGTCGTGTAGCGCGTTACGCCTTCTTTTTCCCACGACCGGGTTCGCAGTCTCCCTTCGATGTACACCATATCTCCTTTGTGGAGGTACTTTGCCGCTACGTCAGCCAGCCCACGCCACAAAACAATATTATGCCACTCAGTTATTTCCTTTTTCTCACCGGTGGTCTTGTCTTTGTAAGTTTCTGATGTAGCCATGGTGAAGTTGGCTACGGTAGCTCCACTTTCAAGGGTTCTCACGTCAGGGTCTTTCCCCAACCTTCCAATTAAAATAGCTTTATTCACGCCTGACATTGTGCCTGTTTATTTAGTGACGGTTGATTTATTGCTTTGAAGTAAGAAGCAAAAATACCAAATTTCCCGGTCACCTATAAAAACTGCCTTTCCCGGAGGTAGCGGCTGACCAGCACCGGTTTGGGGAGCTTATTAATTTCTCTCGCCGAATAAAATACAAGCCTTTTTAACTTGAATGGTCCCTTTTTAGCATCGGAAAGCGGGATTTTGACGAGTATGAACCGGGCGAACAGCGTTTGATGAGAAAGGTTGTGTTTATAGAGGATCGGGATCGTATCGAATTGAATTTTCCCATTCAGCGACTTCATATCCTTGTCTGCTTCCCAAAGTAATTCCGGTTTCCGCGGCCGGGATGTCTCCACCAAATAAAAATCAAACAGGCCATGCCAGATATCCTTGCCTTCGCGCTTTTGCATCGCCCATTTTTTGTTTTGTTCGATCACAAAATAATAGAAGTACCGTCGCCTGACTTTTGGCTTCTTGCTTTTTACGGGCAAGCGGTCTTGCCAACCGTTGGCGAAAGCAATGCACTGTTTATTGAAAATGCAATCATCACACATTGGGTTTTTTGGAAGGCAATGCAATGCGCCGAATTCCATCATTGCCTGATTGAAAATGTCGGGGTAGTCTTCCGGTACCAGGGATTGGGCTTTCCTGAAAAAAAAATCTCTTCCTTCTTTGGATGCGATATCGTGATCTTCTCCAAAAACTCTCGCCAGTACCCGGTACACGTTACCATCTACCGCCGCTACGGCTTCATGAAATGCGAGGGACGCTATGGCCGCAGCGGTGTACGTCCCAATGCCCGGGAGCTTTTGTAAATCGATGAAATTATCGGGGAATTTACCTTGATTTTGGCTCACGATCAGCTTTGCGCAACGATGAAGGTTCCTGGCGCGTGTATAATATCCCAATCCCTGCCAAAGGCGAAGGATCTCCTGCTCCCCAGCACGGGCGAGCGCTTCGACATCCGGAAAGCGCTTGATGAATCTCGAATAATACGGGAGGCCCTGGGCAACACGCGTCTGCTGAAGGATTATTTCAGATATCCATATCCGGTAGGGGTCAGTAGTCTCACGCCACGGCAATTGACGCTTGTGTTCCTGGTACCACTCGGCGATTTTTCGGGCAAACGCTTTTTTATTCATGATCTGCTCGTCAAAATCAGAAATTCCGTTGGAAATCAGAATAAATCCTGCGATACTTAAACTAAAATGCTGTTAATCAGGAGTTATATAAACGAATACATTTTGCGTTTGAACATTCTGCGTTTAAATTTGCCCTCCTGAAATTGGGAGACCCTCTAAATAAAACACCGTGACCAAGGCAGACGTTATCACCCAAATCGCTGAAAAGACCGGAATTGACAAGGCCGACGTTTCTGCTTCCGTAGAGGCATTCTTTAGTATTGTCAAGTCCTCGATGTCCAGCGGCCAGAATATCTATATCCGGGGATTCGGAAGCTTCATCAACAAGAAAAGAAAGAAAAAGATCGCCCGGAATATCTCCCGCAACACGGCCATCGTGATCGATGAGCATTATATCCCCAGCTTCAAGCCTGCCAAGATCTTTGTCAATAAGATCAAGAATAGCGATAAAGTAAAGCAGCTTGCCGAAAAGTAAGCGGCCCTCATTGGCGAATCGCCCGCCGGCCAATGACCTTCAATCATGTTAAGAACCAGGATCATTTTAGTCGTCGTTTGCGCCTTGATCATCTGGGCGTTGTTTCTTCTGCCCAAGGCTGTCGTTGAAAATGAAAGTCAGCTGGAATCCGGAAAAGGTCCTGATTCCATGGCGATCAGGACTCCGGCGAATTCCCATGGTGTTGTAGCGAAGGTGTTGGCAGGCAAGATCAAGGACTTGAGAGCCCGGTACTTATCGGGTTCGAAAGATGAAAAAAATGCTATCTTTGCCGATTCTTTAGCAAATCTATACCAGGAAGCAGGGAAGTTTGACAGCGCCGGCTGGTTTGCTGAGGAAGCATCGACGTTCTTTAAAACAAAGGAAAGTTTCCTGAAGGCAGGGAATGATTATTATGAGGCTTTCACGTTCGCTGTCGATGCAAAGAAGCAACAGGCATTCGCTGAAAAGTCGCAGATTTTTTTTACCCAGGTCCTGAAGGCCGACCCCGGGAATTTGGAGGTAAAAACCAAAATGGCCATGACGTACGTCGGCTCATCCACACCCATGCAGGGCATATGGATGCTGAGGGAAGTTCTGGCCGAGGACCCGAAAAACCAGCCTGCACTCTTTAACATGGGTATGCTTGCTATTCAGTCGGGCCAGTATGACCGGGCGATTGAGCGCCTGGTGCTGCTGATTGAAGTAAATCCCAGGCATGTTCAGGGGCAACTGCTGTTGGGGGTAGCCTACATGAACAAAGGCGACAAGGCCAGGGCCAAACAACAGTTCGAAAAAGTAAAACAATTGGATAACGACCCGTCTGTACAGGCAACAGCCGATTCCTATCTTAAAGATTTAAAATAAAAAAACAATAATACCATGCCAAGCGGTAAGAAAAGAAAGAAACACAAAATGGCCACACACAAACGCAAAAAACGTTTGAGAAAAAACAGACACAAGAAGAAGTAATTTAATGTTGTACATCCCTTATCAATTTTGAGTAACGAACTTATTATTAGTGCGACTCAATTGGGATGTCGCATAGCCCTTCTCAAGGACAAGACATTAGCTGAATTCCACGAAGAACAGGAAGGAAGCAAATTTGTAGTGGGTGACATTTACCTGGGCACTGTAAAAAAGGTGGTCCAGGGGCTGAACGCAGCATTTATCGATATCGGGTATGAAAAGGACGCGTTCCTCCACTACCTCGATCTCGGACCGCAGTTCGGCTCGCTTCAAAAGTTTAACAAACTTGTACGGGCGAAAAAGATCACCGGAGGTAAGCTCGACCGGTTTCAACTGGAAAAAGACATTGACAAGCATGGGAAAATTTCCCAACAGCTTTCAAAGAATCAGTTGGTCCCCGTTCAAGTAGTAAAAGAACCTATCTCCACCAAAGGGCCGCGACTATCCTGCGAGTTATCCATCCCCGGGCGCTACCTGGTGCTGGTACCGTTTGCCACCTCCGTCAGCGTATCCAAGAAAATTACGAGCGGTGATGAACGGAAACGGCTATTGCGGCTGATCCAATCCATCAAGCCCGAAAACTTTGGTGTCATCATCCGCACGGTAGCGGAAGGCAAGGAGGTCGCCG
>DATHFS010000272.1:0-5426 GCA_035317975.1 Cyclobacteriaceae bacterium
ACTGATTACCATTTGTTGCCGTACAACTTCGTAGATCGCCACGCCGGCGGCCACTGAAACATTGAGGGAACTGATCTTTCCCTTCATTGGAATCCGGACAAGGCTGTCAACCCGTCGCAATAGTTCCTCCGAGATGCCATCTTCTTCGGAGCCTAAAACCAACGCCGTAGGCACTTTCAAATCTATCTCATAAATTAATTTTTCCGCTTTTTCAGTACAGGCAATGATCTGGATCCCGTTTTCCTGAAGCAACTTGATCGTTTTTGAAAGGTCGGGCACACGACACACGGCCAAATGGTTAAGCGCTCCCGCTGACGTTTTTACGGCGTCCCCCGTAATGGGAGCGTTTCCTTTTTCTTCAACGATGATGCCGTCCAGGCCGGCGCACTCGGCCGTCCGCGCCATCGCACCAAAGTTGCGAACGTCGGTCACCCGGTCCAGGATCAAAAAGAAAGGGGCGCGGCCTTCTGCATACGCTTTATCGATCAGGTTCTCGACCGGGACATATTGGACTGCGGAAAGAATGCAAATGACACCCTGATGGTTCTTGGAAGAAAGCCGGTTGAGTTTTTGTTGAGGAATGAACGAAAACGGAACCGCTGCCGCTCTGGCGGTTTGGATCAATTCTTTGATCAGATCATTGGTGAGTCCGGCCTGGACGTAAATCTTTTCAATCTCCCGCCCCGCCTTAATGGCTTCCATCACAGCACGGGTACCGTATATTAGATCAGAATTATCAGAATTCACAGAATTTCAGAATTTGGATCAGAATTTTCAGAATTTACAGAATGACAAAGTAAGCAGTCTGAGTCCGTAGTCCCTAGTCTTGAATCTTGAGTGGCGTATAAATAAGTAAATAAAAGCATCATCTCATCTACCAAGACTCACGACTAAATTCTGTTAATTCTGTAATTCTGTAATTCTGAAAATTCTGCTCCTAGAAGCGGCTCTTGCGCCAAAGATCCACGGTGTTGAACCAGAGCGCCGTGAACTTGGTGCTCCGTTGCAGGATGTAATTATTGGGATCGTAGACGCTTCCGTTTTTCACAAAGGTGAATCGCTCTTTGAAATTCTTATAATACCAGACTTCTGTGGGGCCGGTACGGCTTACTTCGTCTGGCAATCCAAAGATCAGATAGATCATACCGCGGTCCGTTTTCCAGCCTTCCTTGTAAGAACTGAAATAGGTGTTGGCAAGCTCTACCCGTCGAAAATAACTTCTCATGAAATTTTTTGCCCTGTCCTTGTCGCGGGTGATGTCGAGAATAACCTTGTCCACCTTGGCCTTGTCGTTTCCGGCAGCGACCAATTCATCGTGTTCCTCTTTCGCACACACATAGATCAGCGGATCGGGAATGTCTTCAATTTTGGTGAGCTTCGGGAAAGAAGTATTCACCGCCATGAACGCATATCCTTCCGCGGCCAGGGTATCCTGTTGCACCAGGTACAGGCCCTTGGATTTCAATACTATTTTCTGGCCATGGGCAACATGGAAACTTGAATCGGCAAACATGAACCGGTCAAGGTGAGCCCCTTTTTCAGTGAAGGGAGGGGAGGCTACCGGAAAGTCCGTTTTATAAAAATACACATGAAGGGTTTTGTCACTTCCCGTTCCGTGCAATGAATACTCCTGGCCAATGAAGGCATAAGGCCTGAAGACGACGCCATCCGGACCTTCCAGGAATCCATTGACTGGGTATTTGGACTCCATCAGTTGAACATAGTTCCAGGTCTGGGAAGAGGACTTACTCGTGACCTTGGCAACCAGCAGCCAGGGCTTCTCAGGAACAGAAAAAGAAAGTTTGCCGGACAGGCCTACTGAATCTCCGGCCGACAAGAGGGTTCCTTCTTTTTGAGTAAAGGAGTCATATTTTAACCACGCAATAGAATAATTTCCAGTTGCAGGCGATCCGTTTTGCTGAAGGCGGTAATACACCCTAAGCTGGTTTTTTTCATTTACCAATCGCATCGAAAGGTCGATCTCATTTTGAGGATCATAGAGGTGCCGGAAGTTCAGGCCGGCCATTGACTGACCGAGGCCGGCCAATGAAGAAACGAAGAGCAAAAACAGAAGAACAGTTTTTAGCATTTCCTGAAGGCGTTAAAGTTGAGGAATCGGGTTCATGGTACGTTCCGGCGCCCGGTTCAAAAATACAACGATAAATCTAATCGATTACCTTAATTTTGGACCACAATTTTTTTATGAGCAAAGTTTATACCACAGAAATTGCTTCAGGACACATTCCATCAGATAATCCGATCCATCAAAGGCTGCTGAAAGCCTATGTTTTGGCCCGGGAATACATCCGGGGCGACCTATTGGAAGTGGGGTGCGGTGAGGGCCGCGGCATCGATTGGATGATCGACCGGGCTAAAAGCTTCACGGCGATTGATAAAATAGGGCCTGTGATTGAAACGTTGAAAAAAAAGTACCCGCAAGGGAAATTTCTAAGCGGCAACATTCCTCCGCTAACCGCTTTTCAGGACCATTCATTTGACACGGTGGTAAGTTTTCAGGTGATTGAACACATTGAGGATGACCGGCTTTTTCTGAGTGAGGTCTTCAGGGTTCTCAAGCCGGGAGGGATGGCCTTGCTGACGACACCCAACCGGCTCAAGTCGCTCACACGGAATCCATGGCATGTCCGTGAGTATACGGCCCCCGAGTTAAGTACCCTCGCCAGAACCATTTTCCCTCTCGTGGAGATGAAAGGTATCAGTGGCAATGACAAAGTGATGCAATATTATGAGCGAAACAAAAATTCCGTAAAGCGTATTGCGCGACTTGATATTCTTGATTTGCAGCACCGATTGCCTGCGGCATGGCTGCGCGTCCCCTATGATTTTTTGAACCGGTGGAACCGGAACAAGCTCAGCGGGGCATCGCCCACGGTGGCGACCGGCATTCGTCATGAGGACTACATCTTGACCCCCAACGCGGAGGAGGCATTGGATCTGTTTTTGATAGTGAAGAAGTAGAGCGAAGTAACACGCCGTCCGTGCAGATCATTCCGCCCCTTCAGGGCTTGGGATAATAATAACACTGACTTTGACGAAGGGCTTCACCCTTCGCTATTTCTTAACACCTTTCAGGGCTCGGAGTTGAATCCCTTTAGAAATCGCTCCTCTTTCCCCCGTGTTTGATCTGCATGGCTTCAATGTGTTTGTTGTAGGCGTCTTCCAGTTTTTTGCCCAAATCATTTTCGCCGTTCTTATAGAGAATTTGATACAGGTTGCCGAGGATGTAGATGTTTCTTCGCAATTCCATGCCCGTATCCCCTTGTGCTATAAGGTAGGCGGCCATCTCATCTGACCGGTTGCCAAGCACGCCCGCTATCTCTGCTGCCTTTTCTTTTTCACCTACTTTGAAAAGTAACTCCACCATGGTCACAGCCGTATGATCGTAAGGAACCCCTTTGTCCGGCATTTTTTCAAGGGAGAAGAGAAGCACCTCGCGCGCCTTCGTTAAGTCTCCCTTGTCGATCAGCCCCTCCGCCAGGGAATTCAAGCTGCTGCGGTGGTTAAGGACAAATCCCTTATAGTCCTCCGTGTAATACAATTTGTCGTTGTCCAGTCCCCGGTAGTGAAACTTGTGGATCATGTTCTCATAGGCCACATCCGTATTGACAAAGTCTTTTTCAGGATTGGGTTTTCTGATGGGTAAGATCCGGTAGGCATTGCCCTCCAGGATGGCATAGTCCTCCACGCTGATATTGAGTTGAGCCAGGGAAGTGTGGTTGAGGTAGAGCGGACGTTCCCAATTGTTGGTTGCCAGCACGTCCAGGAATGCCAAATCCTTTTTCTCCAGGGCGCCCTTGGTAAGCCTGAATTGCATCCGGTCGACTACCATGCTATCCATTCCTTTGGGGATGATCCCCTTCTTAATTACTTCCTCTTTGTTGACGTCCAGGGTCAATACTTTGCTTGGCACAATGTTGGCGTCATCGTAACGGAGTTGCGGGTAATTCTTGCTGAGCAGATCAATGTATTGCTTCAAATCAATACTCTTGATCTTCAAATCCGAGAAACGCAAGTAGTCGTTCGGGCCGCCTTGTTGGTAATCTTTGATCTTGAGGGTGTAAGGAAAGGGTTCGGACTGGTAAGCCTTGTGCATTGTTTGATCGATGTACCAGTCTGTATTATAGTAACTCAGTACAACAACGCGGACATCGGTGCGGAATCCCTCCACTTCCTGAGCATACCACAACATGAAGGTATCGTTGTCTCCCCCGGTAAAGAGAATGGCATTCGGTGCGCAGGAGTCCAGGTAATTCTTGCCGGAGTCAACCGAGAAAAACCGGTTCGACCGGTTGTGATCATCCCAGCCCTGCCAGGCCATCAGCGCGGGAGCGGTAAGTCCGATGAGGGTAGCGGCGATAGCAGCGGTCTTTAATTTTTTAAGAACAGTACGAAAAAATTCGGCCATGCCGATTACCGCCAGGCCAATCCAAAAGCAATAGGCATAGTTGGAGCCGGCATAAATATAGTCCCGTTCTCGTGGCTCTACGGGGGGGGAATTGAGGTACACCACGATGGCGAGGCCCAGCATAATGAAGAGGAGTGCTACGACGGCGAAGTTTTTGGTGTCTTTTAAAAATTGATAAAACATGCCGATCAGCCCGAGTAGAAAGGGAATCATAAAAAAGTTGTTGCGGGCTTTGTTTTGGGCGATGGCGGCCGGAACCTTTTCAAACCATTTTCGCGGGCCAAGCCAATCGGCACCCTGGTCGTCACTTTCCCGCCCGGCAAAATTCCACATGAAGTAGCGCATATACATTGCGCCGATCTGCTGGTTTAGCATGAAGACGAATTTGTCCTGAAAAAACGTGGGCTTCTGCCCTTCGGCCAACCCCATAATATTGCGGTATGTTTCGGCGTGCTCGGAATTCCAGGCGCGGGGAAGGAGGGTTTCCTCTCCCGGTTCATATTCATAGGTAAACTTTCTTTCTGTGATCTCGTATTTGTCTTTCCCTTTCGTATACACCGGGGCGCCATACTTAACGCCAACAGGCCTTGCTGTAAAGTAAGGACCCGTCAACAGGGGGCGACTTCCATATTGTTCCCGTTTGAGGTAGCGTACAAAGCTCATGATGTCCTTCGGTGCATCTTCATTGATGGGAGTGTTGAAGTTGGAACGGATAACAACGGTGGCATAGGAGCAATAGCCGATAAGAATGAAGGTGGTGGCAAGCAAGAACGTGTTGAGGACCGGTTTATTTTTTAATTGGCTGTAGCGGATCCCAAAAATCAGTGCGGCAATACACAACAGTCCGAAGACGGTGGCGCCGGACCCGAACGGCAAGCCCAGCGTATTCACAAAGAAAACTTCAAAATCACCGGCCAGGGAAGGAAGGCCGGGCACGATAAGGTCGTTGATAAAGAGAACGAGCCCACCGCTGAAGGCAAGCGTGGCAATAACCCCCCAG
>DATHFS010000273.1:0-2737 GCA_035317975.1 Cyclobacteriaceae bacterium
CCTGATCGCCTGGGCTACAATGCCGCCGAATTTGTCGTTGTTGGGCAAGGCCAGGTTGTACGTTCGGCTAATGGTGAGGCTGTTGCCAAATTTCAACCGTGACGTAATTTGATTATCAAGATTAAGCCGGAGCGAATAACGATCGAACACCGAACCGATAATGGTTCCATCCTGTTTGAGGTATCCTGTTGAGACCAGGTACTGATTTTTATCATTTCCCCCGGAGAGAGTGAACTGATAGTTCTGAATAGGAGATGTACGAAATATAGAATTTTGCCAGTTTGTCCCTTCTCCTAACGATGCAGGATTTGCAAATCTGCTAAAGGGGGGTTGACCGGCTGCCGAATAAGCATCATTACTAAAGCTGGCGTATTCACTTGCGTTCATCATGTCTAACTTCCTGGCCACTTGTTGAAAGCCGACATACGTATCAAAACTTAATTTTGACTTCCCTTCTTTGCCCCGTTTGGTGGTAATGATCACTACGCCATTTCCCGCCCTGGCCCCATAGATAGCGGAAGCGGAAGCGTCTTTTAATACGTTAATGGACTCAATATCCGCCATGTTGAGGGTGGACAGCGGATTGAAAGAAGAGTTACTATCATTATACGTGATGATCACACCGTCAATCACATAAAGCGGTTCGCTGGCGCCAAACCCACCCATGCCCCGCACGCGAATGGATACACCTCCACCCGGTTCTCCCGAATTGGTAGTCACGAACACGCCGGCTAATTTTCCCTGTAACGCCTGGTCCACGCTGGCGACAGGAAAGGATGCAACCTCCTTTCCTGAAATGGTACCAACGGACCCTGTGACATCTTTCTTTTCCTGCGTACCATACCCCACTACGACGACCTCTTGAAGGGCATTCAGGTCAGAGGCGAGGACTATATTTATGGCAGTCCGGTTATTAATCGGTACTTCCTGTGTGACATAGCCTATAAAGCTAAAAAGCAGCGTACCGTTTTCATCCACATCATTCAGTCGATACTCGCCGTTGTTGTCCGTAGCCGTACCAGTGGAGGTGCCTTTTATAAGAACATTGACCCCGGGCATGCCAACCCCTTTCTCGTCTGTGACACGGCCGCTGATCATGATGGCAGCGCTTGCCTGAGCGTCCGTTTTGTCTGTCACGCTATTCGGTTGCACTTCTTGATTTACGTCAGGACGATCGGCAGTCTGCGCGCTACTCTGGATGATGACATAAGCGTTCTCTTTCATTTTCGCAACGTGAAGGCCTGTCGTGGATAAAATACCTTCTATTGTTTTCTCAACAGGCTTGGTCAGGTCCAGCAGACTATCGCTCGTCGTGAGGCCCTCCAGCAACTTCTCTTCAAACAAAATATCAATCCGGTAATGATCCTTGATTTTCAACAGCGCATCCCGCAACGTAATCGTGGAAGGACGAATCTTCTCACTATGCATTACCTCCTTTCGGTCTGCAAACGTTTGTGGGTAAAGGTCAAATGAAATTGTCGCCAGTACGATTGCCAATACGACATGATTGCGGTGGGGGAAGAATGATTTCATAGGCATAGTTAGGGTGAGCCCTATTTCACATTTAAATAAATCTTTTGTCTCTGCGTAACCTTTGCGCCTCTGCGCCTCTGCGGTTTAAAATTTTCGCCTGGTTATCTACTATTCATCACATCAACTCTTTTTCCGGTCTGCTTCATTTCAACATTCAATACTTTAGCGAGCACGTCCAGCAAGTCGCGGGCATCGTTCGCTTCATAGGTTCCAGTCACCTCGCGTTCCGCCAGGACCGCGTCGGCGATTTGCATTTTCACGCCAAAACGTTCTTCCAGTTGAAAGGCAATCTCCTGAAGAGAGGTGTGATTAAACACAAACCGGTGTTCCTTCCAGGCGGAATGGATTTGCGTGGGCTGCTTTTCCCGGAGATTGAAAATGCCGTTGCGGATGGTCACCACGTCACCGGGTTTAATGACCATCGTCCCTCGCACTGTATCCTGAAGCGACCGCAATAAAATTTTTCCTTTGCGAAGTACGACTTTTGAACCCCGGTCGCGGGAGTAGACGATGAATTCCGTACTCAGCACTTCCACTTCGAGGTGATCGGGAGTATGTACTAAGAACGTTTGCTCGCTGCGGGTATGTGCAACAGAAAACTCAGCTTCTCCCCTTAATCGTACTTCCCTCGTTCCCGACCCAAATCCGAAGCGGGGGACCTGGAGGGCTGAATTCGCGTTGAGCGTTCTTTTGCTGCCATCGGATAAGGACAGGGTTCGGACTTCGCCGAATGCTGTTTTGTAGGTTTTGTAGTGAATAAAATCCCGACCGGAGTAGATCATCACGCCGAGCAACGCGGCTGCTGCAGCGGCATAGCGTATCCACTGGAATTGCGATGAGGGCTTCCTATCCGGCAGGGGTGTCCAGACATCCGTTATTTCCTTATTTTTCAAACGGAGAAGAATATGCTGCCATGCTTTTTCCATATCGGGTGCAACCTGGGGGTGCTCCCGTTCCCATTCCTCCAGCCGCTCATAGTAGGATTCAGTATTGTCTTTGTCCTCAATCCATTCTTCGATCAGTTTTTTTTGCAAAGGCGTAACATGACCGGAGAAAAAATTGAAAAGACTATTTTTAGAAAGCTGCAATCTCATGTGTTTATCTTTTAGCGGGAGAACCCTGAACATTGCGTTTACCCTAATTCCTGAAATAGTAAGACCAACAGGACAACCGTTATTTGATCCCGTACTGCCTTCCTCAGCAC
>DATHFS010000274.1:0-2363 GCA_035317975.1 Cyclobacteriaceae bacterium
AGGGGCAAAGTCACAGCGGAATATGATGGCTTTCAGGATTCTACCACAGAAGGACGAAGGCCAACGGGTACCTATATTCCACGCTTCAGAAACCTTTATCAGCAGGAAACAAATTTCCTGCGCGGCTATGCCGTGGCGGTAGGCGGAAGGCGCGCAGACCTTCCTGCCAAAGGCTGGGGCGAAGATCTGAAAGCGCAATTGGCTACCCGTACCGAGGGCCCCTGGAAATTGAATGCGGGCATGATGGGTGAGACAATCCCGAAGGCAACCAATGCGCTGACGCTGAGCAAGACACAGAAAGACGAATGGGGCATTCCACTATTGGAATTTGCTGTAGACTATGATGATAACGATGAGAAAATGCTGAAAGACTTTTTTGAACAATTATCGGAAATGTTTTCCAAGGCAGGCTTCTCGAACATTAAGGCACGCGATACGAAACAAGCCCCAGGACTAGACATCCACGAAATGGGCGGTGCCCGTATGGGCCGCGATCCTAACCATTCCATGCTCAATAGCTTTAACCAGCTGCATGCCTGTAAGAATGTTTTTGTTACCGATGGAGCATGTATGACGTCAACCAGTACACAAAATCCATCGCTGACCTATATGGCCCTCACGGCAAGGGCAGCCGATTATGCCGTTGCGGAATTAAAAAAGGGAACCTTGTAAGGTGCCATGATCAAAACCGAAGCGATAGAAATGGTGAAATACATCCTATCGATGAGGTAGCTTTCGTAGTCTTGAGTCCTGAGTCCATAGTTGAAATCCAACTCAGGACTCAAAACTACGGACCCACCTTCACCACATCCATATTCAGCAATTGCCCCAACTTTTCAATCTTCGACGCCAGATGCCCCACACCGATTGCGCAATGGTGCGCGGGTCCGTGACGGTTCCATTCATTTACAAAACGCCTTGCCCCGATAGAAAACCGGTAGCGGCTATTGGTATTTCCGATCTGAAGAATGGGGCCCGGCACCGACTCTCCCTCTGCCACCAGCAACATCAATTTGTCTTTTTTTTCAACCACGGACAATAACGTAACCGGGCCGTTCTTTACTGTCATTTCAACGGAAACGCCCTTCCCTACTTTGCCGTGGTAAACATTCAACGGCCGAACTTTTGTTTTGCCTTCGGCGATGGCGAGATGACCCGGGCCGTCGTGTCCCATCAGTACTACATCATCGCTGAAATCCATAGCATAGGTTTCGGTAAACGATCCACCCGCTCCAAAACTGTCCATGATCTTCATCGCTTGCGCATTCTTAATTTCGTATTCCCCTGCCACGGGAATGCCATTCGCCGTCAATAGAGAATTGCCAAGAATAATAGAACTGATGGCTTCTTCATTCTCCGCATTGCCGGTACCTTCATAATAATAGGCGAGGGAACCCAGGGTGTGTTTTTCCACCAGCCGATCCAGGGCTACGGACGTAACTGCGGCCTTTTCCATCGCGTCCACGGGACAATCCGGTTGCACGTCAAAAACGTCATAAAATAATTTCAACCTGCCTTTCATTTCATCCCGGGTCACCTTCCTTCTCAAGGCAGCCAGCTCTTCCACTTCGATCAGTTCAATGTGTCCGCCAAAATGGGCGTAATGCCGGGTGAGGTCAGTATAAATGTCGAGCATGCCATTATAATAATGGCCCATGCAGCCTAGGCGGTTATGGGACATTATATTCGCCACCCTGGCAGCGGCGACCCATTCTGCTATTTCATCCCAGCATTCAGGATCATTCTCCAGCATACCGGTTATCTGATGAAACGGTATGCCCACGCGATTGAAAACGTTGGCGATTTCGGGAACGGAACATCCAGAACAATGAGCCAGCCATTCACCGGTCATTTTCGTCCTGTCGGTCATCGCATTGAACGACGAATAATCAATCGCCTCATCGGGCGATAAATTCAGAATGATCACAGGCACCTTGGCCCGTTGTACTACCGGCAATACAGTGGAAGACAGGGCATAGGTGGTGACATATAAAAAGAGGATATCCACATCTTCCGTTTTAAACAGTCTGCCTGCCTGGAACGCTTTATCTGGCGTGTCGACCAGACCTGCGTTCACAACGGAGGGATGAAGGCTTGAAAGCTTTTCCCCGACTACAGTTAAATAGCCCTCCAACCGCTCTTTCAATCCTTCAAACTGCGGCCAGTAGGTATCGAGACCAATTCCAAATAGACCTATCTTTAGCATAGAGTGGCCTCAAGGTAGGGAAATTTAGTCCCTGGTCTAGTCTGAGTCTTGAGTTGGGTTCAACTACTCAACGAACCGGGTGAGCATTTGAAATAGTTTCTCCTCCGTATACGGTTTTTGTAAATGATCGTTCATGCCGCAATTAAGGCTGTTCTGA
>DATHFS010000275.1:0-6063 GCA_035317975.1 Cyclobacteriaceae bacterium
AAAGAAAACTTACACATCGCATTGACAGCCTGCAAAGATTAAACCTTCCAACAAGGCAGTACTCACATCTGTTGGATAGCATTGAGAAAGCTGGCCCATTAAAGGACCCTAAACAGGCCGAGGCCAGGCTTGCATCACTGGAGCGTAAAGTCAACGAACCGTTTACTACGCTAAACGCGGAGTTTAACAAGATGGAAGGCAGGATAAACGGGGAGCTCAACAATCTAAATAAGGAAGCAGGGGGAGGGGCCGGCCTTGCGGGGAATACTAACCTGCCCACCGGGCAGGCAGGCTTACCCAAGCTCCAAGTTCCCGGCATAAATCAAGGAACACTACCCAACACTAATCTTAATCTTGCATTAGGCACTCTTCCAAATGACACCAGTCCCTTAAACGGGATCAGCGGATTGGGAAATGACAATCTTACAAAAGACCTTGGGAAGGAAACAAGTGAATTGAAGAATCTTACGAATTCCCCGCAGAAGGAACTCAGTCAACTAAAAAACACAGGCGACCTGGGAAAAGCAGAAAAGGAGTTCGGGCAGGTGAACCAAATCGAGCGCCAAGCTAAAGGATACTCAAAAGATGTCAAGAAAGTCTCCAAAGGAAACCTTGATAGTCTGACCGCAACGAAAACACTTGAGAACAAAGCAATGCAAATGGGCCCTATGAAACCGTTTCAAGCCGAAGCTGGAACTATCCATCAATATAAATCGATGGCCGCCAAAGGTAACGACCCAAAGGCAATGGAAAAACTTGCCATGGAACAAGCCCAGAAACAGGCCGTCAATCATTTTGCCGGGAAAGAGAAACAACTGCAAAGTGCAATGTCACAGATCAGCAAATACAAGCAGAAATATGCCAACCTGAGCAGTATCAAGGACATCCCAAAACGAGCCCGCAACACCATGCACGGCAAACCGTTGTTCGAGCGGATCCTGCCGGGACTCATCTTGCAAGTACAAAAGAAAAGTAATGTGCTGATCGATTTCAACCAGCAGATTGGTTATCGCTTCAACGGACGGCTTACGGCGGGAGCAGGATGGAATGAACGGGTTGGTTTCCATCATTACATTCACCTGACACACAAAGACAGGATCTATGGTCCGAGAACATTTGCCGAGTTTAAGTTTATAAAAGGCTTTGCCCTGCGGGGAGATGTTGAGACGATGAATACTTTCGTTCCACCCCTGATCACCGGCAACATGCCCACCGATCCCGCCAGCCGGCAATGGGTCTGGGGTGTCTTCGGAGGAATAAAGAAAGAATATAAACTCTCCAAATCCATCCGCGGCAACATCCAGATGATGTATAACTTTCATGACCGCTTCTACAAAACCAGTCCCTATGCCGATCGGCTGAATGTGCGGATGGGGTTTGAGTTTCCGATGAAGAAGAGAATTAGTCCTTAGTTTAGTCTTGAGTCATCAGTCCTTAGTCCTTAGTCCTGAGTTAGGAACAACAAGTGACTAACCTATCACCTACTCAGGACTAGGGATTAAAGAATCAAGACTTCTCAAAACCACTTCTTATGCTTAAAATACATCACCATCCCCACCGTCATTAGAATCATAACGGCCCATACCCCCGGATACCCCCAGGGAGAGTGTAACTCGGGCATAAATTCAAAGTTCATACCATAGACGCCCACGATAAAAGTCAACGGCATAAAAATCGTTGAGGCGATGGTCAGCACTTTAATGATCTCGTTCATCCGTGTATTTAGGGTGTTGATGTGGATGTCCATCAGGCCCGAGGTCAGGTCTTTGTACGTATCCAGGCTGTCGATCAAATGCACTACGTGGTCATAAATGTCGGAGAAATAACGGGAATTGGAAGTTTCGATAAATCCGGACTCGTCCTTTATCAGTTTATTCAGCGCGTCGCGCAAGGGGTACAGGGCCTTCCGTAAATAGATTAACTCCTTCTTAAGCTGCTGGATGTGTTGGAATCCTTTTGGAGACGGATTGTTGTACACGGCCTCTTCAATGTCTTCAATTTGCTGGCCGATATTGTCCAGCACCGTATAGTAGCTATCGACGATAATATCAATCAGCCGATAGAGCAAATAATCGGCCTTCTTTTTCCTGACGCGGCCCTGGTTGAGGCGGATCCGTTCGCGGAACGGTCCGAACAAATCACCGTCCTTTTCCTGAAACGAAAGCAGGTAATCCTTTCCAAGGACAAAACTGATTTGCTCGTAGTCGATGATGTTGGGCGCCTCGATGCGGTAAAGCATTTTGAGCGTGAAGAAAAGGTACTCTTTGTATTCCTCTACTTTCGGTTGGTTATCGCTGTTGATATCTTCGATAAGCAGGGAATGAAGTTGGAAATGTTCTCCGATTTTTTGGATGATATCCTTGTCGTGTAATCCATCGAGATTAATCCAATTGACCTGGCCTGACTTAAGAAGGGCGAGAAGTTCGGTTATGGGCTGATCGTCATATTTTTGATATGCCTTATCATTGTATTGGATGAGTTCGAGAATGATCTTGCTTTGGACTGGATTCGGCCCAACCGGCAACTTTCGATTTTTTGATTTTCTTCGGAGGATCATAAGGGATCAGGAGATATTCTTTTGGACTAACATTCTGTACGCATAGGCGATCCCGACATTTTCTCTCACAAACCGGTCTTTCACTGACTTCAGTACATCGCATTTTAATTCAAAGCCCTCGTTGGCATTGCGGGCAGTTGCATAGGCCCGGAGTTGCGCACCGATTTCCGAAAATGCCATGACCCGCACCATAACCTGGTGCTCCCCTTTTTGCAGTTCTTCCGACGTGCGGTTATCAATACAGAACGGGTGTTTCACTGCTTCTTCCTGAATAATGCGGATGGCCTTGTCTGTGTCGGCATCAAAGGCAATAACGACTTCAATGAACATAATCACTTTTTCGTCGACGATGGTGGAATTAATGATCGTTTCATTGCTGATCACATTGTTGGGAATGATGATCCTTTTGTTTTCAAAATCCTTAATGATGGTGTGCCGCAGGGTGATGTCTTCCACGTCGCCCGTGTAAAGTTGGCCAATCTTAACGCGGTCGCCCACACTAAAAGGCCTGAAGATGACCAGGAAAAAGCCGCTGATAATGTTGGAAAATGCAGTCTGCGACGCAAAGCCAATGACGGCAGCCAGCACGCCTGCTCCGGTGATCAGCGTTGTACTAAAGGCATGCAGGGGGGGAATCGACCTGAAAATAATGATGGCGGCAGCCAGAAAGACAATAAAGTCAACGGCATTTTTGAAGAAATTGTACCGGGTAGGGTCCACTTTCAGTTTCCTGGTGGAGGCCTTCAAAAACCGGCCCATCAGGAAACGCAAAATGCTCGCGACGATAAATGCGATTACCAGCACGGCGACCACAAAAAGCAACTGCTCCCATTGTTCGTCTATTGCCTTCATGGTTCGAAAGTAGTAAAATAGTAGATAGTTCAGGGTCCCTTTTTTGAAAAGCTTTGCGAACAACCTGCCGGAGGCTATCGACTCTGGACCTGATTCCGTATTATTGCAACTCATGTCTATGCGCTTAGAGGATATCAAGGCACCAATTGCCCGCGAGATGGAAGAGTTTGAACAAAAGTTCCGCGCTTCCATGCGGACGCGTGTTCTCCTCCTCGATAAGATCATGAACTACATCGTCAAGCGGAAAGGCAAGCAAATGCGGCCCATGTTTGTTTTTTTGAGCGCCGGCACGTGTGGACAGATCGGGGAGTCTACCTTTCGCGGCGCTTCGCTCATCGAATTGCTGCATACCGCTACGCTGGTACACGATGACGTCGTGGACGACGCAGATTACCGAAGAGGTTTTTTCTCCGTTAATGCTCTATGGAAAAACAAAATTGCCGTGCTCGTCGGGGATTTTCTACTCTCCCGGGGATTGATCCTTTCAATTGAAAACAATGATTTTGATCTCCTGGGCATCGTCACCAAATCGGTAAAAGAAATGAGTGAAGGGGAGTTGCTTCAGCTTGAAAAAGCCCGGCAGCTGGACATTACGGAAGAAGTATATTTTGACATCATTCGCCAAAAGACAGCTTCGCTGATCGCATCGTGTTGTGCCGTCGGGGCCAGCTCTGCCGGGGCTCCTAAAGCAACTGTCGACCGCATGAGGACTTTTGGCGAGCTCGTGGGAATGGCGTTCCAGATCAAGGATGATCTGTTCGACTATGGTGAAGAAGAGATCGGCAAGCCGCTGGGAATCGATATCAAAGAGAAAAAAATGACACTTCCTCTGATCCACGCGTTGTCGAAATCGTCCTGGTCGGAGAGGAGAAAAATTATTGGTATTGTCAAGAACGAAAGCACCAAACCCAAAAAGGTAAAAGAGGTGATCGCTTACGTCAAGGCTTCCGGCGGAATTGAATATGCCACCCAATCCATGAACCAATTTCACCAGCAAGCCACGGACATTCTCAACGAATTACCGGAGTCCGTTTACAAAACTTCGCTAGAACAATTGGTGAAGTTTACGATTGAGAGGAGGAATTGAACCTCACCCCCGGCCCCTCTCCGAGGCGGAGAGGGGAGCTTGATGTACCTGGCCATATGGCTGGGTTCTGCGACAGGTATGGCATCGTTAAAGAATTTCCAGATAACCCACATCGGGATTTTGCAGAAAGGACTTAATTTCTGTCTGTTTTGATTGGAAAAGCAGCATGTACCTAAGAGACCAGGTATTGTGTTTTGTTTTCGCGCTCGCCCACGAAACGGAGAGCGGCTTCAATGTCTCCCCGTTCCAGTTCTGAATAGTCTCGCAATATATCCTGCTGGGTCATACCCGAAGCCAACCAATCGAGAATGTCATAAACAGAAATGCGCATTCCCCGGATGCAAGGTCTGCCGCCGCGAATATCCGGGTGGATTGTAATGCGAGAAGCCAGTTTGGGTTGCTTTTCCATCCGAACTCGTTTTGGTAGAAAGGGAGTTTGGTATTTCCCCCCTCTCCGCCTCGGAGAGGGGCCGGGGATGAGGTTACGCACTCATCTTCACCCGTTCCCTCCCCGCCTCCAGAATCGCATAATTTCTAACGTCCTGGAAGGTAGGGCTGTCAAGATAATCCGTCGCCGGTCCGGTTTGGTCCGGAGCATAGTTTCCTTCGCTTTCCCACCACTTTTTGGCGCCCTCGCGGGCAACGATCCGATCCACATCAAAATAATTTATAACGGAGTCTGACACAATCCATGGCTTTGAAATGGTCGTGTACTTTTCAAAGATCATGCTTCGCATCTGCGTGCCGCTCGACTGATTCTTGAAATGGGAAACGGTGTACGACATCGTTTCAGGCTCCGTCATGATCAGGTCCCAGTATTTCCTGGAAGACACTACTTGTGCCGTGGTGAGCAAATAGCCATAGCCTTTTTCAAGAGGTTCTTTGGTGATCGTGCACGACGCCCGGAATTCTTTTTTCTTTTTTCCGAAAAGGGTGTTGAGGAGGGCCATAGTTTCAGGTATTTACCTCCTTAGATACTCCACCACAGGCAAATAGTTGCATGAAAGACCTGTTTTATTACACCAACCCCCTAAAAAGTGTATTAGAATGCCTGCCCGAGAAGGGTTTCCCGCAGATCTCGCAGATTTTCGCAGAATTGGACGCGCAAAATGCAGATTCCACAAATCCCTCACAGCCATTCCGCCTTCGTAGCGTCCTACGCAGGCAAATGCCACGATAATTGAGGCTCTCTTCATCTGTCCCTCAAAATATCAAGGCCATGAGCAGGACATCGAAAGAACTTAACGGACAGTTTGTCAATTCGATAACCAAGTCCATCCCATCTGCGAGAATCTGCGAGATCCGCCTACGCGAGACGCTTCGGCGGACAGGTCTGCGGGAAACAAAACTGAACCAGCGGGAAACCAGAGACTTATCTACGTTCCCTTGCTCCCCGTTGGCGCTTTCCTTTTTTGGAATTTCTCGTAGTTAGACAGAAATTCGTCCAGTTTTTCAACCGGCAATTTTCTGGCGATTACTTTTTTCTTTTCGTCCAGAATATAGATCGTGGGGGTCGTTTCTGTAAAGTAGAGGTTTCGGTAGTGCTCGGTAATATAGCTTCTCGGGC
>DATHFS010000276.1:0-2142 GCA_035317975.1 Cyclobacteriaceae bacterium
TTTCGGTTGCGGAGGATAAGGTGTAACAGGAGTATACAAAAAATAAATCCGGCCTCCCTCAATTGAGTCGGGTAAAGGGGGGTACTCACGGGTTCGGCCTGGCATGCCCGAACGGTAAAGATGACTCCAAAACTGCTCAGCGTGGGCTTGCCGTAACAACACCCTGCCATGAAGCAGCCGATCCTCCCGAAGCCATGAACGATACAGGTAACCGCGGCCATCACGTCCAGCATGGCCAGGGTCGGGATTTTGTTTCTTTTGAAGAACCACAACATGGTGGGAATCGTGAAAAGCAAGGACCCATAGAACACGAATCCGCCGCCTCTCAGTAATTCCATTGGGTGAGAGAAAAAGTATGAAGGGCTCTCGAAAATCATGAAAAACTTGCCGCCCACAAACCCCGCCAATACCAGCAAAATGAAAAGGGTATTGCTTTGATCGAATGTCGTTCCGAATAATTTTTTTCCCTGCCAGGCCATGTAGACGAAACCCAGGACCGCCCCCAGGGCGACGCAAAAGCCGTAGGTGTATATTGTAATAGGGCCTAATTCAAATAGGATGGGGTGCATTTATAATTAAACTGTCATGATCTCCGCCTCCTTCTTCTTCATCAACGTATCGATCCTGGTAATAAACTCATCCGTCAGTTTCTGCGTGCTCGCCTCGGCGTCTTTGACATCGTCTTCCGGGGCGCCCTTGATTTTCTTCAGCGCCTCATTGGTCTCTTTGCGGATCGCGCGGATACTGACTCTTCCATGCTCGCATTCATGTCCCACCATCTTCACGAGTTGTTTCCGCCGTTCTTCTGTAAGCATGGGAATATTAATGATGACCTGCTGGCCATCATTTTGCGGGTTGAGACCCAGGTTAGCCGCCAGAATCGCTTTTTCTATTTCCTGAATCAGGCTTTTTTCCCAGGGCTTAATAAAAATCGTTCGCGCATCGGGTGTCGTCATGGACGATACCTGGCTGAGCGGAGTATTGACTCCATAGTAGGATACCATGATACCATCGAGCATGGAGGGATTGGCCTTGCCGGCCCGGATCTTGGTCAACTCATGCGCCACATGATTCAGGGATTTGTTCATCTGGTCGCGGGCTTCCTCAAGATGCATTTCTATCTCTTCCATAGTATCTGTATTTATAATGGTCGCGTCACATTCACGGGGTATTCATCGCCTCCGGAATCCTATCAACTGATCAATGTTCCGGCTTCTTCGCCCTTCACCACTTTTAAAAGATTTCCTTTCTTGTTCATGTCAAACACAATGATCGGCAGTTTGTTTTCCATGCACAGGGTGAAGGCCGTCATGTCCATGATGTTGAGATTTTTTTCGTATGCTTCCTGAAACGACAGCGTCTTGTACCGCACGGCGTCCGGGAATTTCTCCGGGTCCTTCGTGTAAACCCCGTCCACCCGTGTTCCTTTCAGGACCACGTCTGCCTGGATTTCAATCGCACGCAAGCTCGCCGTGGAGTCAGTGGTAAAGTAGGGGTTGCCAATACCCGCTCCAAAAATGACAATTCGCCCTTTTTCCAAATGTCGCATCGCCCGGCGCCGGATAAAAGGCTCACAAACCTGCTCCATTTTCATTCCCGACATCAGGCGGGTGTACATGCCGTGCCGCTCCAGCACGCTTTGCAGGGCCATAGCATTATCACTGTGGCGAGCATGCCCATGTAGTCGCCCTGCACCCTGTCAATACCCAGGGCCTCTGCCTGGCCGCCACGGAAGATATTGCCTCCCCCGATCACGATCGCTATCTCCTTGCCTTCCTCTTTCACTGCCTTGATCTCGGCACTGTATTGTTCCAGGACTGCCGGATCGATATTGCTGTGTTTGGAGCCTGTCAGTGCTTCACCACTGAGTTTGAGGACAATGCGTTTGAACTTCATGCGTATGGTTAATGACCTGACAAAACTAACCGGGATTTTCAGGATTTCAGGATTTCCAGGATTGATTTTTTCTGATTTTGGCAGCCCCTTGGTGACTTTCCCCAACTTTTCGATCTTGGTTTATAAATTTCAGAACTCCATCAAGACTTGTCCTTTCTCTACACTGTCTCCCTTTTTTACTTTCACATTCTTTACCGTGCCCTCGCCCGAAGATTTAATAATGTTCTCCATCTTCATCGCTTCCAG
>DATHFS010000277.1:0-2239 GCA_035317975.1 Cyclobacteriaceae bacterium
CCATGGAAGACCGAATAAGGATGGCACATACTCCGACCGCACCAAGTGGGGCATGATCGGCGTGATCATACACGAGGTAGGGCATAATTTTTTTCCCATGATCATCAACAGCGACGAACGCCAATGGACATGGATGGATGAAGGTGTTAATTCGTTCGTCGAATATCGGACGCGACTGGAAAATTATGCGGACATGCCGACACCCCGGGGTCCGGCGGGCTTGATTGTGCCGTACATGAAAAGCGCCTTTGAACTACAGCGGCCGCTCATGGTCAACTCCGAACAGGTCGTCCGGAAGAATTTTGGCAACGAGCAATATGCCAAGTGTGCTACGGCTTTATCCATTTTGCGTGAAACCGTGATGGGACCCGAGCTTTTTGATAAAGCCTTCAAAGAATATGCCCGTCGCTGGGCCTTCAAGCACCCCGAGCCGGCAGACTTCTTCCGCACGATGGAAGACGCATCCGCCGTCGACCTCGATTGGTTCTGGAAGGGATGGTTTTATACCACCGACGCATGTGATGTTTCGATTGACAAAGTAAAGTGGTTCCGGATGCGCAAGGAACAGGGAAATATTGAAAGTAAAGAAAAGACTGTCACGAAGGGTGACCTGGCTGCCGATGGCGGGAAAAAATCCGAAGACTTCAATGGTGGACCGGAACCTTTTTCGCTCATCAACACCGATGCCCGCTTTTATGGCGAGTTTCAAAACAGGGTAGACGACAAAGCGATCATGCACAAACTGGAGAACAAAAATTTGTATGAAATAACACTCACCAATAAGGGCGGCCTTGTCATGCCCGTCATCATTGAATGGACGTACCGGGATGGCACAAAAGAAGTGGAGCACATCCCGGCCGAGATATGGCGAACCAATGAAACTATGATTACCAAGGTTTTTGTAAAAGATAAAGAAGTAGCGCATGTCGTTGTCGATCCGCTGAAGGAGACAGCCGACATCAACACCGAAGACAACGTATTTCCCAGGATCGCACAACCAACGAAATTTGATGAGTTCAAGAAGAAGGCGAAGTAAAAGCCCCTTCATTGCAATGAACTTCCCACGCTCTGAACCGAGATCATGAAACAACTACTGAATTTAATTTTTTTATTCACCATCATTGACGCTGCCGGACAGGAATGGAAAGGCAAGTTTGAACAATTGGGTGAGATGCTACCGACGCCCAACACGTATCGTAGTAGTTCGGGCGCACCGGGCCCTGCCTACTGGCAACAACGCGCCGATTATGCCATTCACGTCGAGGTCAATGACCAAAACCAGGTGCTGACCGGATCAGAGACAATTACGTATTACAATCAGGCGCCTGAGCCCCTGTTGTTCTTATGGCTGCAATTAGACCAAAACCTGTTCGCAAAAGGAAGTATGACCTCCAGGACGGCGACGACCAGTATTCGTGATTCTGTTCCCGCCTATCTCTTCGCGAGCCGGAATAATATTACGGATTATGAAGGAGGGTATAAGGTCACTTCCGTGAAAGAGGCCAGTACCAAAAAGGACCTTCCTTTCCTGATCAACTATACCATGATGAGGGTCGATTTGCCGCAACCCCTGAAGACAGGTGAGAAATTCTCGTTTTCGGTAGACTGGTCATTCAACATTAATGATCGGATGATCGTGGACGGACGAGGGGGAATGGAATTCTTTCCGGAAGATGGGAATTATTCTTACACCATTGCACAATGGTATCCCAGAATGTGCGTGTTTGATGACTATGAAGGGTGGCAGAACAAACAGTTTTTGGGTTCGGGTGAGTTTGCCTTAACATTTGGTAACTACCGGGTGTGGATTACGGTACCCGCGGACCACATCGTTGGGGCGACCGGTTGGCTTCAAAATCCCAGGGAAGTTCTGTCCAGGGAACAAATCGAACGCTTTGAAAAGGCCCGGAAAACGTTTGACCAACCGGTCTTTGTCGTAACAGAGGAAGAAGCCAGAAAGAAAGAGAAACAACGATCCAATAAGAAAAGTACGTGGGAATTTTACGCCGAAAATGTCCGGGATTTTGCTTTTGTATCCTCACGGAAGTACATCTGGGATGCGATGGCCGTAAAGATCGGAGATAAAACCCCCCTGGCACAATCACTTTATCCGAAGGAAGGGAATCCGCTCTGGTCACGGGAATCCACCAAGGCGATTAAGAATACCCTGGAAGTATACTCAGCCCGCACGATCGACTATCCCTACCCCACAGCCTACTCCGTTCATAGCGCACGCCAG
>DATHFS010000278.1:0-3656 GCA_035317975.1 Cyclobacteriaceae bacterium
AATTCAGGAATTACATTCCATAGGCGATCCCGAAGTTCTTTCGCCTTGAGCAGAGTTGCTTTTCCGGCGTTGGTCACCAGGTAGTACCGCTTTCTCTTGCCTCCCCGGACATTCGTTGCCTCCCCCAGCTTACTTTTAACAAGTCCTTTTTCCTCCAGCCGGTGCAGGACCGTGTGAACAACACCCAGTTTAGCCGACCGGCCGGTGTACTTTTCAAGTTCATCGCAAATGGCGACGCTATACGCTTCATTGACTAATGCGGCAATAGTCAACAAAACCAGTTCTTCAAATTCTCCCAGGTTGGTGCCTTTCATTCCGTTTTTTATTAATTACGTAAATGTATGTAAAATGGTTGAGCGGTAGGTCATTTTTGGGGTAATTATTGGGTAATTATCAATGAAAATGATGAGGGATCCGGGAGTGAGGAATAGGTCTGCAAAATCTTACATCAGAAAGGATACTGCACGATCAGAACAGCGCCGTTTTTACCACGGAACTACTTTTGGACATACAAAAACCCCCAATAAAAACCATGAAATGGACCTGCGTTAAAAAAGAAATCAGTAAGAAACGATGTACTCCCTCTCACCCTGCCATTTACCTTCTATTCACGAGCCTGTCCGTGATGCCGGTCGGCATCCAGGCATGCTTTGCCCAAGCCGGCAAAGGTGTTTTGGAGATCCCCGCAAAAGGAGTTTTTCAAATGTCCGAAGATACGTTGGTCCTGGGCGAACTGATCATGCATGATTCTTCAAAAATTATTTTGAGCAAGTCAAAGAGCTATATCAAAGTGCGCAGAATGAGTGTTGGACAGGGCTGCTTCATCATCGGCGATGGCTTGCCCGGAGCCCCGGGAAAGAGTGGAAGAGTGGCTACTAATCCGGTCGGGTTGTGCAAGAACGGCCTGGAGGGTGAACCCGGAAAGCCTGCACCGGATGGTGAACAAGGCAAGGACTTTATTCTCGATGTCGTTCAGTTAGAGTTAAAGGCGATGCTTGGCATTAGCCTCATCGGTGGAACAGGGGGTGATGGTGGAAACGGAGGAAAAGGAAGCCACGGAAGCAAGTCGACCATTCATTGTGCCTGCAATGGCGGTAACGGCGGCAGCGGCGGTAACGGTGGCAATGGCGGAAAAGGTGGTGTACTGACGCTTCGTGCAGAAAGCCCCGCCAGTTCAGAGCTGATGACAAGCATTAATCTCAATAACCGTGGTGGATATCGCGGTCTGGGAGGCGAAGGTGGCAAAGGAGGTCTTCGGGGCGCAGGATCGTCAGAACGGGATTCAAAATTTGGCATCATCGGAAAACCCGGCACCGACGGCAAAGACGGTCAGGAAGGCAAGCCGTTATTTTATTCAATTGTATCCAACTCCGTAACAACGGGCAGTTCAGCACAAAAATAAAAAGGGATAAATACCAGTTGACAACTCCCGATCCCTATCGGGAGTTGTCAACTTTTCAATTACCTGATTGAGAAGAGAGGAGTTGAGAAGTGAGGAGTTGAGAATCAAAAACTCCAGAACTTGGAAACCTGAAATCCTAAAGTAGTACGGAGTCCTCTTCTTCCACTTTCTTACTCGCCTGAAATCGTACAACACTATTTCCAATAAGGAGAACGATCAGGCCAACGACGGCGCACCCCACCATCACCCCTACCATAGGCATCGCCGTACTGTTGTGCAGCAGACTTACCAATCCGGTGACCAGTCCGCCGATAGCCATCCTGAAAAACCCGTTCAACGAGGCGGCACTTCCTGTATGACGGACGAACGGTGCGAGAGTGAGCGCGGTGGCGTTGGGATTGGTCAATCCCTGGCCAGTGAGAAAAACAAACATCAATCCTATCAATCCAAGCGGACTAAGCCAATGGTACCAGGTTCCCACCACGAGCACAAGGCCGACCACAGTCTGGTACACCAACGCTGCCAGGATGAGTTGCTGGCTTGTAAATCGCTTGAGGAGAATGTGGTTGAGTTGAGTGGACCCGATCAGGCCGAAGGCGAGGAAGGCAAAGATCCACCCATACTGTTGTTCGGTAAAGCCAAGTATGGTGATCATCACTTCCGAAGACCCGGCGATGTAGGCGAAGCCGGCCGACGTAGCAATTCCTCCGGTCAACATGTACACTAAGAATTGCGGATGCCGGAAGACGGAATTAAAATTTTTCATCACTGCTCCTGGCCGGAGAGAAAGGGACGTATCTGCCGTTCTTCCCGTGGGGAGGACAAAATAAACTGCGATCAGGATCAGGGCCGTAAGGCCTGCCAGGATGATAAAAACATAGTGCCAGCCAAACGCTGCCGTAACATAGCCCCCTACGGTAGGTGCTATCATGGGGGAGACCGCGATGACGAGGGTGATGGATGAAAAGGCCTGTGCAATTTCGTTTACCGGAAACAAATCGCGTATCAGGGCTTGAGCGGCTACGATGCCGGCACACCCCCCAAGGGCTTGCAGCAGTCGCATGGCTATCAGGGCATCGACTGAATTGGTAAAGGCGCACACCAGCGACGCCAGGACATAGACGGCCAGCCCGAAGTAAAGGGGAGTTTTGCGGCCAAAGCGGTCAAGCAGTGGTCCGTACAACAATTGTCCGACAGCGATGCCGATCAGGTAGCTGGTGAGCGACAACTGTACGCGCGCAATGGACGTATGCAAATCGGCGGCAATGGCGGGGAACCCGGGCAGGTACATATCGATTGAGAACGGGCTGATGGTGGCAAGCGCTCCAAGGATAAGGATGGTGATAACGTGCTGCTTGCGGGTCATAAAATTTAAGATTTAAAATTTAAATTGGAGTATCGTCTTCAACCATAGTGTTCCCCCAATTTTAAATTTTAAATCTTAAATTTTAAACTAAAGGTTGACTCGTTCCATCTTCGGAGCAAGCAAATGCATGACCATCCAGGCGATGAGGTAACCGCATCCGCAGACGACAAAAACGATATTGTAACCGGGCGTGATGTTTCCCAGTTCTTTGTAATGGTTGAGCAAGATGCCGATTATAAACGGAAATAAAATTCCCCCCGCTGACCCTGCCATCCCACCAATGCCCACGACCGAACTGACCGCGCGGCGGGGAAACATATCGGAGACCGTTGTAAAGATATTCGCACTCCATGCCTGGTGTGCCGCCAATGCCAGGCTGATCAGGGCCACCGCCGTCCAGATGCCGGAGGCGAACCGGATGCTGATAACGGGTATCACCAGCACCGCATACAACAACATGGAGATTTTCCTGGCCTTAAAAACTTCCCATCCTTTCCTTTTTATTAACCAACCGGGCAAATACCCTCCCAAAACACTGCCTAACCCGGCCGCCGTATAGACTGTGGAAACATGGATGGCGGATGTGCTTAGATTCAGTCCGTAGGTGGTATTAAAATACGAAGGCACCCAGAACAAATAAAACCACCAGATCGGGTCGGTGAGGAATTTTCCGAGTATGAAAGCCCATGCCTGGCGGGTAACAAGAAGCTTATTCCATGGAACAGCCACTTCATTGTTGACAGCCACAGCCTCGTCGCTGTGGATGAGGTCTACCTCCGCCTGGTTTGCCCGCTTTTGCTTTTCCGGCAGGTCATAGTACACCCGCCAACAAATCAACCAAACAAAACCCAGCAGGCCTGTCCACAAAAATGTAGCCCTCCAGCACCA
>DATHFS010000279.1:0-2580 GCA_035317975.1 Cyclobacteriaceae bacterium
TCCGGATTGGGAGTGAGGGATTTCCATTAAATTTGGGTAAGCGCTGTCGTGAAAGTGGGCCCACGCAGGGGATGTGGGTTCCAATCATATTTTTGCAGGATTTCTAAGCATCGCTCATGAGAATATTAGTTTTGTTGGCCATCGCAATCGCCGTTACAGCCTGCCAATCGAAGAAGCAAAACGATGGCCGCCAACGGATACAAGGACCGATGATGGTAGACGGTTTCGTCGTGGAATCCCATACCATCAGCGATAATGTTGAAGTACCGGGCTCGTTATTGCCCTTTGAAGAGACGTCTATCCGGCCCGAAGTAAGTGGGCGCGTCGTAGCCCTCAATATCCCGGAGGGGGCGATCGTACCGAAAGGAACGATACTGGTGAAGTTGTTTGACCAGGACCTGCGTGCGCAGTTGAGGAAACTGGAGGTTCAACTACAGATCGCCAAAAAAAATGAGGAGCGTCAGAGCGAATTACTGAAGATCAGCGGGATCAGCCAGTCGGACTATGATCTCAGCGCCCTGAGCGTGGAAAACCTCAAAGCAGACATTGAGACAACAAGAATTGCCCTTTCCAAGATGGAAATACGCACACCGTATGAAGGGCGCGTAGGCCTTCGTAACGTGAGCCTGGGAGCCTATATATCTCCCACGGACATCATCACCGTACTCCGTCAGGACAAGCAACTCAAACTTGAATTCTCGGTGCCTGAAAAATACGCAAAGAACATCAGCAAGGGATACAAAGTCCAGTTTAAGGTAGATGGAGGTGCGGCCTATCATAACGCCACGGTTATTGCTACGGAAAGCAGTGTCGAGCAAACTACGCGCACCTTAAAAGTCAGGGCGGTGGTCAATGAAATTCATGCAGAACTTGTGCCCGGGATTTTTGCCAAAGTGAATTTACAACTTGGAAAAAATGACCATGCGATGTTGGTACCCACCCAGTCCATCCTGACGCAGGCGCGCAACAAGCAAGTGGTGATTTGTAAAAATGGCATGGCGAAGTTTTCGGTGGTGGAAACCGGAGTGCGGGATTCGTCCTATGTAGAAATTGTAACCGGTGTGCACGTGGGCGACACTGTTGTCACGACAGGATTAATGGGTCTTCGACCGGATGCCCGATTGAAGGTGACTAAGGTGAATGAATACAAATGAATTAAATGACGCAAATCGCGTAAGGCCATGAGTATTTCTGAATTAAGCCTGAGACGACCCGTATTGGCCATTGTCATGAACATTTTGATTGTGTTGTTCGGGGCAATTGGTTTTAGTTTTCTTGGCGTACGCGATTATCCGGCGATCGATCCGCCCAACATCAGTGTGCGAACGAGCTACCCGGGTGCCAATGCCGATATCATTGAGTCGCAGATCACGGAACCTTTGGAAAAATCAATCAATGGCATTGCCGGGATCAAGAACATCTCCTCCAATTCCAACTCCGGCAACAGTAATATCAATATTGAATTTGATTTAGGCATTGACCTGGAGTCGGCCGCCAATGATGTCCGGGATAAGGTTTCGGGTACGGTGCGCTCCCAGCCGCAGGATTTGCCTTCGCCCCCCACGGTTGCCAAAGCCGATGCGAATGCCGACGCCATCATCAGCATGACCGTGCAGAGCAATTTGCTGAATCCTCTGCAGCTTACGGAATATGCAACCAACGTACTGGTTGAACGCCTTCAGACCATCAAGGGCGTGAGCAGTATTCAAATCTGGGGAGAGAAGAAATATGCGATGCGCATCTGGCTTGATCCGGCGAAACTTAGTGCGTACAGTCTGACCGCCCTCGATATTCAACAAGCCCTGAGCAGGGAAAATGTGGAACTGCCCGCAGGGAAGATTGCCGGCAATGCGACGGAGCTTACCGTAAGGACCTTCGGCCGCTTGTATACGGAGGACGATTTTAACAATGCTATCATCAAATCGGCCCCGGCCGGTGACATCCGGCTCAAGGACATTGGCGAGGCTGTGCTGGGTCCTGAAAGCGAGGAGTCCATTCTTAAAGAAAGCCGCATCCCGATGGTCGGGCTTGCACTGGTTCCTCTGCCAGGATCCAATTACGTGGCCATCTCCGATGAGTTTTACAAGCGTTATGATCAACTCAAAAAAGAAGTCCCCGGTGACGTCAAATTGAATATTGCGCTCGATCAGACAAAGTTTATCAAACGCTCTATTTCAGAGGTGGAAGAAACCCTGATCATTTCATTTTTGCTGGTGGTGCTGATTATCTATTTGTTTTTCCGCGATGCCATCATTGCCATCCGGCCGCTCATTGATATTCCCGTTTCCCTCATGGCTTCATTTTTTATCATGTACCTGTGCGGATTTTCGATCAACGTGCTGACCATGCTCGGCATTGTACTGGCGACCGGATTGGTGGTGGATGATGGTATTGTGGTCACTGAAAATATCTACAAGAAATTGGAGGGGGGTATGAATAAATACAAGGCCGCCCTGGAAGGGTCCAAGGAAATATACTTTGCCGTGATCTCTACCTCTATTACGCTGGCGGTCGTTTTTCTGCCGATTATTTTTCTTCAAGGGTTCGTTGGGCGCCTGTTCCGCGAATTTGGTATCGTCG
>DATHFS010000280.1:0-2117 GCA_035317975.1 Cyclobacteriaceae bacterium
GAAAAATGAAGAAGATGGTGTTTCGGTTTGCACTGTTGATCGCCGCGCTGGTCATCGGAATTTCACTCGTTGCCGGCCTGACCTTTATGGGCGATAAATCCTCGGGCCCGGTGGAAGATTTTTTTATTAAAGTAGGCTCCGGGATTTCCAGCCTGGAGAACAAATTCATTCTAAACAAACGCGAAAAGACACGCTCGAAGTCGCTGAAATGGTTTGATGAATACAGGAGTGATACAAACAAAATTAACTTGCCGGACAAGTTTCTCTTCGGTGCTTATGATAACCAGGTATCGGAAACATTTCAATCCATCGTCTCATTGGAAGACTCCCTGAAAATGGTTTTCCCACTCGTCCATATTTACACTGCCTGGGGTAGCAAGCCTGAACAACGTTTCCCGACCACCGAAGCGAAAGCCATTATCGATATTGGCTCTCTGCCGGTGATCACATGGGAACCCTGGCTCACTGATTTTGACAAAACGAAAATGCCCGGGCTTCCCGATCCCGATAAACGCGATAAGGAAGGATTAAAAGCTATTGCTAACGGGGTATATGACTTTTATGTTGACAAATGGGCAGGTGAAGCAAAGGCTCTGAACAAACTGATCTTCGTTCGGTTTGGCCACGAAATGAATGATCCGTACCGCTATCCCTGGGGTCCGCAAAATAATAAACCCGGAGATTTTATCGCAGCATGGAGGCACGTTGTGGATCGGTTCAGAATGGCAGGTACTAAAAACGTAGTCTGGGTCTGGTCCCCTCATCCCGCTTATACCCACTTCGATGAGTATTATCCGGGAAACGCATACGTGGATTGGGTGGGATTGGGAACACTCAATTATGGAACCGTGGCAACCTGGAGTAAATGGTGGACGTTTGATGAAATTTTTGGTAAATATTACGAGGAACTTGCCAAGTATAAGAAACCCATCATGATTGCCGAGTTCGGTTCCCTGGCGGTGGGCGGCGACCGGGCGAAGTGGTACAAGGATGCATTGACCAATTTACCCGTCAAATATCCTGCAGTAAAATCACTGATCTTTTTTCACTGTTCCGTAGACAACACTACGACCTATCAAACATTAAGTTGGTACATCAAAGATGATCCTGCTGTGACAACGACAGTCATCCAGGCTACTCATGAGTGGCTACTGAAATAGTTGGCAAAATAAAGTATCCTTATCTTTCCGACCTTAAAACAGGAATGTGCTGAGTCTTCTTCGCAACGCCATAGGCCGGTTCCATCACAGCCTTACACAGAAGCAATTTCTGTTGCTCTCCAGTGTCATGGTCGGACTGCTTTCGGGGTCTGCCGCCATCATCTTGAAATTCTCTGTTCACTGGCTCAACGAACGCGTTACCCATTACGCCCGGGACTACCAGCAATTTTTTCTGTTTACTTTCCTGCCGCTCATCGGCATCGCGTTAAGCGTAACGTACATCCGGCGCGTCCTGAAGAGTGACTTCAAAAAGGGCACGGCGGAAATTGTTTATGCGATCGCTAAAAAATCGGGGATCATTGCTGCTAAACAAATTCCAGGGCACATCATTACCAGCGGATTGACCGTTGGCTTTGGCGGGTCCATGGGCCTGGAGTCCCCTATGGTCAGCACGGGTTCTGCTATTGGTTCCACCTATGCGCAGTCGTTTAACCTAACACACAAGGAACGTACGATTCTCCTCGCCTGCGGTGCATCGGCGGGTATTGCGGCCGCCTTCAACTCCCCGATCGCCGGAGTCCTGTTTGCCGTAGAGGTCCTGCTGGTGGACATCGCTATATCCGCCTTTATCCCTTTAATTATTGCGGCCGCATCCGGCGCTCTCCTTTCGAAGATAGTCTTAAAGGAAGGTGTCCTGCTGACGTTTACTCTTCAGCAGCCCTTCGACTACACCAATGTGCCCTATTATGTGGTCCTGGGTGTACTCTGCGGAGTTGTTTCTCTTTACTACGTTACAATGTTTGCGCGCATAGAATCCATCATGGCGAAAATGGAAAGCCCGTATCTACGTATCGGAGTGGGGGGATTGCTCCTCGCCGGATTGTTGATTTTCTTTCCCAGCCTTTTCGGAGAAGGCTATGAAAGCATCAAGCTGGTAGCGGGACTTCATCCTGACGA
>DATHFS010000281.1:0-7309 GCA_035317975.1 Cyclobacteriaceae bacterium
ACTGTCCCCGGACCACTGATCATGTTGAGCGGTCCCGGTTGGAAGCCGGTGATGGCAGTACCCGGACTAACGCCGAGATCTCCTGTGATGAGTGATGCACCATCGTTAGTAACCGTCGTTCCCGCCAGGACCGCAAAGTTAGATGTACCTACAAGCGTGGCCGTCCTCGCGCTGATGGCAAGATTGCGATCAGTGGATTTAAGGGCGCTTCCATTCGGACTTGCGCTTGCATTGGCAGGAGCAAGTTGATCTTGTTTACACCCTGCAAGCAAAGCAACCGATACGATCGCAAGGGTGGTTAAAAGTCTCTGTGTTTTCATTTAGCTATAGTTAAATTGTGAATTAAGCAATCGCGCGAGGATTTGTCTCGTTTTTGATGCGGTTACCTATATAAAAAAGATGTGCCTGACCCGAATCGCAGAGAAAAGGGCTTGGGATCGGGGGAAGGAAGGCTAAATAAGGACTTTCGTACACTAAATTCCACGGATAATGTGTTGATGCGCGAATGTGTTGATGTGTTGATGTTCAGTTGTTGGGACGAGTGAAAGCAATTCAGCGCCTACCCCGTAAGGGAATCCTACTTCAACACTTCAACACTTCAACACTTAAACACAGTCCCGTGTGGTAGTTTACATGCATCTGAGCCAGCTTAAACTTAAGACTCCCCATTATCCCGCCCCCGCCTCATCATCACATAAAACGGAATACCTGCCATCAACAAAAGAAAACCCCAGTAAACAATTTCTTTGCCGGAGCCGGCGATAGCCCACAAGGAAAACAAAAAAGCGGCCGCTGCCACGACAATTTTTCCAAACCTTACAGCAGCGTTCCTTCGACTGAGGATAACAAACGACGCGGTTGAAAATAAGAACGCTACCAGCGAGGTAAGGGAAGATAACAGGATGATAAACTTATAGGTCTCCCCCAGTGTTCGGCTGAAATTCATCATCATCAGTATCGAGACCAGCACACTGCCGATGACCAGGCTAAAAATGGGGATCTCGTGCTTGTTGGTGATCCCGAAAATCCGGGGGAAAAGTTTGTCGCCTGCTGCGGCGGCCGGAATCTGACCCTGGATGACAATCCATCCATTGAGTGCGCCGAACGTAGAAATGATGGCTCCCGCCCCTACCCAGTATTTCGCCTGAGTACCCCAGATCGCCATCGCTGCGTCGGCAAAAGGTGCATTAGAGTTCCGTAGTTCCTCAGGAGAAATTACGCCCATGATGGAAATGGTGCCGAGGACATAAACAAGGGTAGCGATGCCTGTACCCAGCAAGGTCGAACGGGAAATCGTTTTCTCAGGATTTTCGATACTTCCCGCCGGAATCGTCGCGCACTCCAATCCCATAAAGGCATAAAACGTAAGGGTGGTAGTAGTGATAATCGCTTCAAGATCGGACGTGCCGCTGAGGTTGAAGGGGGTAAAATGTCCGGCATGAATAAAAAAGAGTCCGGCAATGGATATACCCAGCAAGGGAGTCAGCTTTAAAAGGGTGGTGATCAGCTGCACTTTTCCCGCGACCCGTATTCCTTTTGAGTTGATCCATGTTAAGAGCCAGATCGCAGCAAGTCCCGTTGCTACGGCCAACAAAGAATTCCGGGCAAGTGCCGGTATATAAACACTGAGGTAGCTGACGAACGCTACTGCCATCCCTGCATTGGTACACCAAATGGAAATCCAATAACCCCAGGCAACCAGGAAAGCCGGAAATTCTCCAAAACCTTCGCGCGTGTAAGCATAAGGTCCTCCCGTCGCGACGGGCACCATCCGGCTCAGCCAACTGAAGACCAGGGCAAGAAAAAAAGCACCGAGGCTGGAAATCAGCCAACCAACCAGACTAATGCCCCCGTACATGGCCAATGCCGCAGGCAACATGAACAGCCCCGAGCCAATCATGTTGCCCACTACCAGCGAAGTGCTGGTCCATAGGCCGATCTTGTTTCGCGCGGTTGGTTTCAAATTCGCTAAATTTAAACTAATTACGTTAAATGAAAACAAAGACGATCGTTACCATCCTCCTCCCCTCCCTCTTATTACTATCGTGCGCACCAAAAAAAAGTAAAGAGGAACTGGCGCACCTGGACCTTTCTTCCCCCGATCACTTTATCCAGTCTGTTATCGACAATAGAAAGGACACGTACGCCGACAGCAGCGGCTTTGAAATTACGGGGAGGCCTGTGTTTTCGAATGGCGATTTTCACGCCTTTAATTTTAAGGAAAACATAGGCAAGGACTCCTACACCTATTCCATTCTGCTCAATCCGGAAATCTCCGGCGCACTAGATGGAAGCGATAGTACCAGAAAATCAGTCTATGCCGATCTGAACCGCCTGCTAAAAAAACAAATCGGGTTGACCTACCAGGTTCTCGAAGGAAATATGGAGACTTCCAACGACTTCCAGGGCGATGGTGCCCCCGACTTTGTTCTTACACAAACCTACAGCAATGGAAAAAATACGAAAAGCGGTCAGACCATTCTGTTGTATGACGGTAAGCGAAGGTTGGCCAGCGCTGACATCCATGCCCTCAGTAGCTATCAGAAAGGCAGCAGTGAGAGTATCTTTATTGGAGTAAAGGAATTTTTTGAATTCAAAAACCCCGCCCCGGTTACGATTGTCGTACGCCATTGGGAAGACAGTTTAGGACTAAGGTCAATCCGGTATGCCACAACCTGGAAGTGGTCCATCCAAGATACGACGTGGAAAACAGGCTTCCTTGGAACAGACCTTGATCATCCCGGTTTCAAGAAGTTCACCCGGCGATTAACCTATTTGGAAAACAACGCAGGAACATTCACCATCCCGGAAAATTGTCAGAGCGGAGGACCGATTTATTTTGAATTGAAAAGGAGCGAACCATCAGACTTGTCCGACTATTACCTGATCAGGACAGGAATAAAAGACGCCGGCTACAATATTGTTTTTCAGATAGCCCGCAAAGATTCATTGACTTACATCCTATATAAAGCCCGTGGCGAAAAATTAGTCGTGCCCAACCCCTTTGGAAAGACTGAAATTCAACGCGATACAATGGATGCGACGATCATCATCAGGAATGACCCTGTTCATCATGACCTCTATTGGTTGACGAATAGCTTTAGTCCCACTCCCTTGCCGTATACTACCGAGCCGGGGAGGTACAGGTATGTGAAGTGTCAATAATGAGTAATTACTATATACAGTCCCGCAATAAGGATAAGGACTGCCGTGATACGCTTAATATAAAGCGGGTTGAATCTGCGGGCGCCCAACCTTGACCCGATCTGGCCTCCGGCAAACACGGCAATCAGCAAAGGCCAGACAAAATTCCAGTCGACTGTAGAGGATCGAATAAGTTGTCCGCCGAGGCCGCTTACGGAATTGACCAAAATAAAGAGACTGGCTAATGCGGAGATTTTTCTTGCTTTGTCCCACTGGATCAGATGCAAGACAGGGGAAAGAAAAATCCCACCGCCGATGCTGGAAATTCCCGACAGGAAACCAATTCCGCTACCCAATCCAACCGGTAATAAAATCGTATTCGATGGAGTCCTGGATGCATCTTCAGTAGGGCGCTGCTGGATCCACAGGAAAAAGGAAGCCACCATGAGGGTCATTCCAAGGATTTGGAAAAAGGTATTTTCTTTAACAGGCCAGAAGCCACCGACAAATGCGCACGGAACACTTGCCGCCAGGTACGGCCAGCTTTTCTTAAGGTCAATCAAATTTTCTTTATAAAAGATGATGGTCCCTCCTGTAGCCACCAGGATATTACAAAGGAGGGCAGTGGGTTTCAAAACCTGAAAGTTCACCGCCATCACACCCATTAATGCGAGATAACTGGAACCCCCCGCGAAGCCAACGGATGAGTAGATCAGGGCGATGAGGAAAAAACTGAGGATGAGGATGTAGAGTTGCATGTTGTAGTAGTCAGTAGGCAAATCAAAAGGCAATAGGCAAAGGGCAGTAGGCAATGATTATCTGATAGAAAACTTGTCAACCCCGGCTTTACTATTCCACATGGCTTACGGTTAGTAACTATCTTGCCACCTGGCTGGTCTTTTTGCCTACTGCTCTTTGCCTACTGCCTATTTATTTCCGTAGGCAATGATTAGTCGTCGTTTGCCCTGCACACAAAATAATATTCACTCAGAACCCGTGGAGTTTCGGCATTGATCTCCACGCTCTCCAATATTGAAAGAAATCGATGAAATTGCAATTATTCCGTATGACAGCAGAGTCAAATCGATCAGCCATTACTATTCCTTAAACCGGAAATAACCGCCAATAAAAAAATCGCAAATTCTCTTTGATTCACTCCCCTGTTTTCTTACTTTCATCGCATCTTTTACTTCCCACGTCAACCGTTTACTGCCATGATTAAAATCACCGAAAAGCCCATCGATGTTCAGAAAATCATCGAAACGGCCTCAAGCTTAGGTGCTGGGGCCGTTAATGTTTTTATAGGTACCGTGCGCAATACCGCTAACAATAAGAGTGTGCGCTGGCTGGAATATGAGGCCTATGAAAGCATGGCCGTGGCAGAAATTCGAAAGATCATTGATGTTGCCGCCCAACGGTGGGGATTACTGGGATGGGCCATCAGCCATCGTATCGGTACATTAAAACCCGGAGAGGTGGCCGTTGTGTTGTGCGTTGCGGCCCCCCGCCGAACGGAATCATTTGATGCCTGCGAATTCATCATCGACGAACTCAAGGCGAAAGTGCCAATATGGAAAAAGGAGGTTTTTGAAGACGGCGAAGAATGGGTTTCGGCAAGACCTCAGGTTGCCACTAACCAGAATTAGCTCCCGGTTGCGGGTCTGATGTACTTTCGTTTAACATTTATCCGAACCCTCAAAACTGCCCTGCAATTATCACCGTCACCGTAACAATGGCCAACGCCGCCAACAGGCCCGACACCATCACCAATACTAAATCGCGGTTGATTGGATTAATGTGCAGATCATTGAAAATATTCTTTACAAAAGTTCTCATAGCGCCAACTATTTATATTTTGTATGGGGAATAACTACAGTCTTATTTCAGACTGAACCGTTCCTTTATTCTCCCGGTTCTCGTTAGGTAATATTTATTTTCAAAATAAAAGGCAGTATTTTACCACCACCTGATCAGCAGGTATTTAGACCTTTACTCAAAAGTAAAAGTAGTGGAAGAGGTGGCTTAGAGCTTGGTCGTTAGGGCCTGGCGGTGGGTGTCTTGTTGGAGGACCTAATTGCTAAGTTACTGGTCGTCAGTCACTGGTCATTACTAGTGTTTTATCCCTCTTTTTCCACCAGCCTTTTATAAACCACCAAATCGATTTCATTCTCACTTTTTGCGATGATTACGGTGGCTACCGTGTTGCCAATCAGATTAGTAATACTTCGCGCTTCGCTCATGAATCGATCAACCCCGATCAGAAGCGCCAACCCTTCCACGGGAATGACCTCCATCGCCGTTAAGGTAGAGGCCAGGGTGATGAAACCACCGCCCGTAACGCCTGCAGCGCCTTTGCTTGTCACCATCAGAACTCCCATCATGGTCAGTTGTTGTCCCAACGATAGCGGGATGTTAAATGCCTGCGCTATGAAGATAAGGGCCATACTGAGATAAATGGTGGTGCCATCCAGGTTAAAAGAATATCCGGTAGGAATGATCAGCCCAACGACACTTTTCCTGCACCCGGCGAGTTCGAGTTTCTCCATGATGTTGGGCAAAACGCTTTCGCTGGAGGATGTGCCCAGCACAATCAGTATTTCATTTTTTATATAAATTAATAATTTCCACAAACTGAACCCAAACCACCGGGCAATCAGGTTGAGCACGACAAATATGAAGAGCGCCATGGTGAGATACACACAGATCATTAGCTTACCCAGTGGCGCCAAAGCACCAAACCCAAACTTGCCGATCGTATAAGCCATTCCTGCGAACGCGCCGATGGGGGCCAGTTTCATAATGATCTTCATCATGCTGAAAAGGGCCTTCGAGATGGTGTCAAAAAAGCCAAGCAACCTTTCCCTGGAAGAACCCATGCGCGAAATGCCAATACCAAACAGGATGCTGAAAAAAAGAATTTGCAGAATGTCCCCATCGGCAAACGCCTTGAACACATTGGACGGCACGATGTGTGAGAAAAATTCCCCCCAGTTAAGTTCCTTTGCCTTCGTCGCATATTGCGCGACGGATGCTGTATCAACTCCTTCGGATTGGACGCCTCTTCCAGGCTGTACCAGGTTAGCTACGATCAGTCCAATGGCCAGCGCCAGTGTCGTCACTAACTCAAAATAGAGAAGTCCCTTTCCCCCTACCCTCCCTACTTTCTTAAAATCACCCATCCCCGATATACCCAATACCATCGTGACAAAAATAATGGGAGCGATGACCATTTTGATCATGTTGATGAACGTATCGCTGAGCAATTTGGCCGTAGGCGAGAACTCCGGAAAAAAATAGCCTACGGCAATACCGGCGCTGATACCGATGAGTACCTGAACGTAGAGCATCTTCAAATACTTCTTCATGAAAATTAAAGATTATTTTTTATTGTTGATATTTGATTCCAAGCGCCGCAAAATCAGCAATCACAAATCAGCAATAAACAATCAGAGATCCGTCACGTGGATAGAATCATTCGCCCCTCCGAAAATCCTTTTTACCTCCCGTCTTGCTGATAAGCTTGATATCTTCAATAATAATATCGTGCGAAAGCGCCTTGCACATATCATACACCGTGAGTGCCGCGATCGCAGCAGCGGTGAGTGCTTCCATTTCAACTCCTGTCTTTCCTGTTGTTTTGGCCTCGGTATCAATGATCACTTTCTCTTTTTTCACGGAGAGGATTACCTGGCAATCTTCCAATCCAACCGGATGGCAAAGTGGGATAAGCTCCGATGTCTTTTTCCCACCCATGACGCCGGCGAGAATGGCGGTTTGAAAAACAGGGCCCTTTTTGGTGATCAACTCATCGCCTTTCATTTGAGCAATAATTTTTTTTCCCAGCCTGACCGTTGCGCGGGCACGTGCAACGCGGACCGTCGTTCCTTTTCCGGATACATCCACCATGTGGGGGTTTCCTGAATCGTCGATGTGTGTAAACTTATTCTTCATGTTTTTTCCCGCAGATCTCGCAGATCTACGCAGATTGAATTCCTGATAGTTCGGCGCAAATCTGCGAGATCTGCGGGAAACATGTCCTTCCTAAGTCCGCGTAAATCTGCGAGATCTGCGGGAAACATGTCCTTCCTAATTCCGCGTAAATCTGCGCGATCTGCGGGAAACATGTCCTTCCTAATTCCGCGTAAATCTGCGCGATCTGCGGGCA
>DATHFS010000282.1:0-2116 GCA_035317975.1 Cyclobacteriaceae bacterium
TGGACGCCACCGAAGATCAGCTTAATTTTCCTACGTTTTACGGCTCCGCGAAACAAGGTTGGATGAGCACCGATTGGAAGACTCCCACGACGGACATTACCGCCCTGTTGGAAGGTGTCATTGAATTTATTCCTGCCCCCAAAATAGAAGCGGGCCCCACTCAACTTCTTATTACCTCCCTCGAATACTCCTCTTATATAGGTCGGGTTGCCATCGGCCGCATTCAGCGTGGTAACGTCAAAGCAGGACAACCCGTAGCGTTGGTAAAACGCGATGGGGGTGGAATAGTGAAAAGCCGTATCAAGGAAGTCTACGTCTTTGAAGGTTTTGAGAAGAAGAAGATGGAGGAAGTGAAGGCCGGAGAAATATGCGCCCTGGTCGGGATTGAAGGATTTGAGATTGGCGATACCGTTTCGGATATTGAAAAGCCCGAAGCACTGAAATCCATCGCGATTGACGAGCCTACAATGAGTATGCTCTTTACGATCAACAACTCTCCCTTTTATGGCAAAGAAGGGAAATACGTTACGTCGCGTCACATCAAGGAAAGGCTTGACAAAGAACTTGAAAAGAACCTGGCCATGCGCATGGGGGAAACCGGTTCAGCAGATAGTTTTATTGTATTTGGACGCGGAGTATTGCATTTGTCTATTTTGATTGAAACAATGCGAAGGGAAGGCTATGAACTTCAGATCGGCCAGCCTCAGGTAATATTCAAAGAAATTAACGGCGAAAAGTGCGAACCGATCGAAGAATTAACGATCGATTTGCCGGAGGATGTAGCCGGAAAGGCCATCGAGACCGTCTCCATGCGGAGAGGGGAGATGACCAACATGGATCCCAAGGGCGGCCGTATGATTCTGAAGTTCTTGATGCCCGCCCGCGGTATCATCGGCTTAAGGAGCTACTTAATGAATGTCACTGCGGGCGAAGCAGTTGTCACTCATCGGTTTAAGGAATATCAGCCCTACAAAGGTGATATCCCTGGCCGGATTAACGGCTCATTGATCAGCATGGAGCAAGGCGAAGCCATCCCCTACAGCTTGCACAATCTTCAGGACCGCGGAAAATTCTTCATCGACCCCAGTGATCCTGTCTATGAAGGTCAGGTGATCGGCGAGCACAGCCGTGGTGGTGATTTGGTGATCAACGTTACCAAAACCAAGAAGCTAACGAATATGCGTGCTTCCGGCGCCGACGAAAAAATGCGAATTGCTCCTGCCGTGCGGTTTTCGCTGGAAGAAGCACTCGAATACATTCAGTCGGATGAATACGTGGAGGTGACTCCCAAATCCATCCGGTTGAGAAAAATTTATCTCAACGAGAACGAACGCAAGCGCGATAGAAACAAGGCAATGGCTAACTAGGCCTGAGTCCCTGGTCTAGACTTGAGTCCCTGGTCTTGAGTTGTTGGTGCCAAGTCACGTGTGCCCAACTCAGGAATTTGGACTCGAGACTAACGACTCGAAAATGATAACCCTGTAGCATGTCAGTAAAGTCTGCTTTAGTATGTTTTTTTCTTTTAACAATAGGATTTCAGGCTCGTTCGCAAAATGAAAAATGGAAAGCGTGGGAAGTAGAAGCAGACACGCTGTTAAATCGTCAGGACTTTGAAGGGGCGGTAAAACTTTATTCAAAGATCATTGATGCCTCGGGGTTAAAAGTCAAATCTACTTTTACCGCCGTATATAAGCGGGCAATTTGTTATTATAACCTGAATGACTTTAAGCAAGCCCTCCACGACCTGGAAGTCTTTATGCCCGAATTTCCCGACAATGAACACGCCCGGTTATTGAGGGCGTTTGTTTATAAAGGGCTCGGCGATGCCGACCATCAGCTTGCCGATCTCAACGCACTGCTGGCGTCCCAGCCCGCTAACCGCGAGCTATTGCAATGGCGGGCATCGGTCTACCTCGACAAGGGAAAGTATCCGGACGCGAAAATTGATCTGCTGGCTGTGAAGGCGACCCAGGACGATGCCGAAACAGAAATGTTCCTGGGCACAGCCTATTACTATGAAGGTCATCCGGACAGTGCTTTGCTAAGCCTGAACAAGGCCATCGAAATGGACGCGACCTACTTACCATCCTATTTGTATGCTGGTTTCTTTAGCCTG